>JBMOHT010000080.1:0-15720 GCA_049317705.1 Bacteroidota bacterium
GCGGAGATGTGCAAAGTGATCGAGATGAATGCCGAGACCAAACCGGAAGTCTTCAATGATGCCGCGGTGAAGGAGATCGAAGCGTCCCTTCGCCGTTCGTATGAACATCTTACATCTGTCATGAAAAAACTCGGTATCAAGTGATGCAGTCCTTCGCTTCAGGCGCAGGACTCTGCGACGACTGCCGCCACGGCAGAATGGTCCGCAGCGGTCGGAAAGCGGAATATCTTCTTTGTGAATATTCAGGGATAGACCCTGCGTTCGAGAAATATCCCAGACTTCCGGTGAGGAATTGTTCTGCTTACTCATCCACGAATAACACGAATGAACACGAAGGAAGAACGTAAAGGATCGGCGAAAAGAGATCAAAAATAAACCGTGGAAATATCTTAAGGTTGTAGTGTTGAATTGCGATTCCCAATTATCCATGAATGATACGAATGGACAGGAACGAAGAACATAAAGATTTGGTTGAGCTGATTTTCAAAGATGAAGTCTACGCCATTGTCGGTTGTGCAATGGAAGTCTATAATCAATTAGGGAACGGTTTTCTTGAATCGGTGTATCAGGAAGCGATGGAAATCGAGAGCCGTCAACGAAATATCCCTTTTGTTGCTCAAAAAAATATAGAAATACAATACAAAGGGATACCATTAGCTAAACAATTTATAGCGGATTTGATATTTTTTGACAGTATCATTGTGGAATTGAAAGCAGTTGAAAACTTATCAGGAAAAGAAGAATCGCAGATACTCAATTATTTGAAGGCAACACGAATGAAGGTCGGGATATTGATAAACTTCGGTTCCCGTGGAAAACTTGAGTGGAAACGATTCGTTTATTAATCAATATATTTGTGATTATTCGTGTTATTCGTGGATAAAAAGAACATATGAACATATTCATTAAAAATATCGGTCAATTAGTTACTGTTGCTGCGCACGGACAGCGTGTAAAGACCGGCGCGCAGATGCGTGAATTGCACATTCACACCAATGCGTCGCTGCTCATTCAGAATGGCCTCATCGCCGCAATTGGTGGACCCGAATTGACCGCTCCCGATGAGATCGATGTTATCGATGCCGAAGGACATGCCGTTCTTCCGGGATTCGTCGATTCACACACTCATACCGTTTTTGCCGGAAGCCGCGAGAATGAATTCGGAATGCGCGCTGAAGGAAAGAGTTATCAGGAGATCGCCGAAGCGGGAGGAGGGATTCTTTCCACGATGCGGGCGACGCGCGAAGCGAGCAAACGCGATCTCTACCGCACCGCCGAACGCCGCCTGAACGATATGCTCCGCCACGGCACGACCACGGTCGAGATCAAGAGCGGCTACGGACTCTCCCCGGAAGCGGAGATGAAGATGCTCGAAGTGATCAATGAATTGAAGCGGGATCATTATTCAACGATCGTTGCAACGTTCCTGGGTGCTCATGCTTTTCCCCCTGAATATAAGGATGATAAACAGGGGTATGTTGCCCGCCTTTGCGATTATATGCTTCCCTATGTGGGGGAAAAGAAACTGGCAACATTCGTCGATGTCTTTTGTGAGACGGGATATTTCGATCTGCAGATGACCGAACAGATCATCCTCGAGGCGAAACGGCATGGACTTATCCCGAAGATCCATGCGGACCAGATGAATGCAATAGGCGCAACGGAACTCGGCGCCCGCCACAATGCTATCTCTGTGGACCATCTTGAGAAGACCAATGAGCAAGGAATCGCCGCGCTCAAGAATTCTCAAACGATTGCAACAGTTCTTCCGGGTTGCTCTCTATTTTTGAATCATCCATATGCTCCTGCGCGTGCGATGATCGATGCGGGAATTCCTGTTGCCATCGCCACCGATTTCAATCCCGGCTCACAGATGAGCTATTCGCTGCAGATGATGATGACACTTGCCTGTACGCAGATGCGGATGACACCGGAGGAAGCGATCACCGCGGTAACACTGAACGGCGCAGCAGCGCTCGGATTATCCGGCTCAGTCGGCAGCATCGAGGTCGGCAAACAGGCGGATGTCGTTCTGTATAATGTGCACGATTACCGGTCCATCGCGTATCATTACGCCGTGAACCACGTCTGGAAGGTGATCAAGAACGGTGTGCTGCTGGATTTTTAAGAACATCCGCGTATCCGTAACGACAAATCAATAACGATACCATGCCGTATAATTGTTTGTAGGGACGTATTATTAAGAAATTGTATTGACGAATAAGGAACGTCCATTTAAAGAAATGTTTGAATTATTATTTTGATGATAAATTAATGTAGGCACGGACGGAAGTCCGTGCCGTATATTTACCAGTTAATATTTTCATCAAAATGAGTTACAAATTAAAGAAACAATATCGATTGCCGTTTTATAATTATGCATCGACCAATCTGTATTTTGTTACCCTGTGCACATACAATAAACATCAATATTTCGGCAGAATCAGCAACGGTAACATAGATCTATCGGATATCGGACAAATTGTATTAGAGTGTTTACAGAACCGACCGCGCAAATTGTCATATGTTTCGTTGGATCAATTTGTCATTATGCCGGACCATCTGCATGCAATAATTCATATCGACAATCCCGAAGAAGAGAGAACGATAAAGAAAAACACATTCACAATGAAAGAACGGTCATTGTCTGAGGTTGTCAGGAATTTCAAATCAGCGGTGACCATGTTGGCTCGCCGGGAGCATCCCGGAATTCAAGTATGGCAGCCCCGCTTTCACGATCGAATAATCCGCAATGAAAAGGAATTGCTTGCCATCCGAAAATACATTGATAATAATCCTGCTCAATGGGAGATGAAACACTGCGGGAATGCAACATCCATGTAACGCAACAAAGCGGAACGGTCATCCGACCGTTCCTACACAGAAACATAAATGAAGGAAATAAATTCATGACCCAATCAATTCCCGCCTGTCTCTTCTGCGGAAAAACGCAGCAGGAGATCCCTCTCATCAACATGCTGTATCGCGACCAGCAGACATGGATCTGTCCCCAGCATCTTCCGATGCTCATTCACAAACCGCAGATGCTCGCCGGAAAACTTCCCGGCGCCGAAGGTATGGCTCCGGCTGAACATCACGATTGAACGAGAATATTTGTTTGAGGATAGACACTTGCCAAGTCTTTAAGACTTGGCAAGTGTCTACATGTCACAATTCACAAAAAGAAATTTCCTTTCAACAATCCGTTTTCATTCGTATATTCATACAGTAACATTGTTCTTTTAACAGACAACACTTTCGTTAGGGGTGTTCCGCTTTACGGGACTGAGAACCACACCCTTGATTCGCGCTGCAACGCGCGATGAACCACCTGATCTGGATAATACCAGCGTAGGGAAACGACCAATAAAATTATCGCTGTACTATTTTATTCGCCGTTTCTGATGCTTTTTTTTCAGGACGGCGATTTTGTTTTTAAAACGTCATTTCATTACCACAGAGGCACAGAGGAAATATGAAGCGAATCTACACCATTTTTATCATTTTCGCTGCTGTTTCCATGCTGTTTTCACAGCAGGGAACGGATTCCGTAAAATATAATTTTGATCCCGTGCTCGTGACCGGAACGACAGCGGTCGAACGCGAAACGCCGGTGACCTTCACCAATCTTACCAAGGAAGCGATCACTCTCCGATATTCCATGCAGGATGTCCCCGTGATGCTCTCCGAACTTCCTGCGATGATCTCCTATTCGGACGGAGGGAACGGTGTCGGCTATAATTACGTCTTCCTGCGAGGATTCGATCAGCGCCGTCTCTCTATTATGGTGAACGGAATTCCGCAGAACGATCCTGAGGACCACAATGTGTATTGGATCGATTTCCCGGATCTGATGGCAAGCGCATCCACCGTGCAGGTGCAGCGCGGTGCGGGAAGCGCATTCTACGGACCGCCCGCCATCGGCGGCTCAGTGAACATCACCACGAATCCGTTCACCTATAAACCGTATGCGAAATTCGAAGCGATGTTCGGATTCCAGGAATATGCGGACAGTTCCCAATCCCTGCCGATGACGATGAAGAAATATTCTGCGTCGTTCAACTCCGGACTGATCGACAACAAATATATGTTCTATGGCAGACTCGGCAAGATGCAGTCGAATGGATATCGTATTCAATCAGCATTCGAGGCGGGCTCGTATTTTCTCGGAATGCTCCGGTTCGATGAGAATGTGACCACGCGAATCCACCTGTTCGGCGGTCCTCTGACGGATCAGCTGGTCTACACCGGACTTCCGAAATGGACGAACAGCAATGCGAAGTACCGCAGGATGAATTTTTCGTACGTTGAGACCGATTCCACCGGGAAGAACTTCGGTCCGTACTCAACGCTTCGCCGTCCACAGGAACGGGAAGGATTCAACCAGCCGCATTACGAGATCATGAACGAATGGAAGATCTCCGAAACAGAGAAGTTCCACAATACTCTCTTTTATTATGACAGCCACGGATACTTCGACTATGATGGTTCATGGGCGGATGCCGCGACACTCCGCATCGACAGCGTGCACGGATTTGCACCTACTCCTACGATCAGTAATGCGATTATCCGCGGCGGTGTCGACCTCGTTCAATGGGGATGGCTGCCGCGCTATGAACTACAACATGCGAGCGGAGAGTTGACGGTCGGCGGAGAATACCGATATCATCACGGTTCGCATTGGGGAAAAGTGCAGTATGCCGAAGGACTCCCCGCGAACTTCGATCCCGATTACCGTTTCTATCAATATGATGCCGTAAAGAATATGGCATCGCTGTACGTAACGGAAAATTACAAACTGCAGGATGAGATGACGCTGATGGCGAATGTTCAGTTCGCCTACAATGAGTATCAGGTGCAAAACGAAAAATTCCTGAAGAACTCCTTCAGTGTGCCGTATTATTTCCTCAATCCTCGTCTTGGATTGAATTATAATGTCACGGACCACCTGAACACCTATATCTCGTTCGGATATACATCGCGCGAACCTCGGCTGCGGAATCTGTACTCGGCCGAGGATTCCTATTTCGGCGCGCTTCCCGCATTCGAAGCGGATACCACTAGCGGCGTGACGAAATATAATTTTTCCAAACCGATCGCAAAACCGGAGCAGCTGCTGAATCTGGAGTTCGGCGCGGGATATAAGGAACAACTCTTCCAATTGAACGGGAATGTGTATTGGATGGAATTCACCAACGAACTCGTGAAGTCCGGACAGGTGGATATCTTCGGGAATCCTGTCTACGGCAATGCACCGCGCACGCGTCACTTCGGCGTGGAAGCGGACGGAACAGTTCAGCCGCTGGACGGGCTCATTATCAATGGAAATGCCTCGCTTTCCACCAATTATATTGTTACGTTCTCAACGGTAGACAGCGTGTCGAACGGAACCGTCTATAAAACAAAATTGAATGGAAATCCCATCGCGGGATTTCCTAATTTCACCGCGAATCTCCGCGTTTCGTATCAGCAGGACGGCATCTCAACATCGCTCGTTGCAAAATTTGTCGGACCGTTCTATACCGATAATTTCAAGAATGTGTTGAACAGAAATGATGCGTATTCCGTCCTGAATTTCGAAACGGTCTGCGCACTGCCGAAGATCGGCGATGCGGAAGTCACCCTCCGCGGTGAAGTGAGGAATCTGCTGAACACATTCTATATGCAGAACGGCGAAGGGGATGCGTTCTTCCCGGCCGCCGAACGGAATTATCTGGTCGGTATCGCCGTCCAGCTTTGACCAATGATGAAGATCTCAAAACGCACACATGCACTGATCATCTGTAACGGAGAGATGCCGTCCACAAAACTGCTCTCTCCGCTGCTGAAAAAGAAGCCGCTCATCGTCTGTGCGGACGGCGGCGCGAATAAAGTGCGTCCGTTCGGCATTATCCCGGATTATATCATCGGCGATCTCGACTCCATCACGCAGAAAACACGGCTGTATTTCTCTTCCGTTCCGATCATCCACATCTCCGATCAGAACAGCACGGACCTCGAGAAGGTGATCGAATTCCTGCTGACGAGCAAGATACCTTCCGCAACCATCATCGGTGCGACAGGAGAGCGTCCTGACCACACTTTGTCCAACTTCAGCATCCTTCTGAAATACCACAAGAAGATCGCGATGCAGTTCTTCGACGAACGCTGCACCGTGGAGATCATCCAGAAGAAGATCCGGTTCAAAGCGGAGATCGGTCAGCAGATCTCGCTGGTGCCGATGGGAAAATGTTCCGGCATCACCACGAAAGGATTGAAATATCCGCTGAAGAATGAATCGCTGGAACTCGGAGTCCGCGAAGGCTCCAGTAATGAAGCAAGTGCTTCATCCGTCGATGTGAGCGTCCGTTCCGGTTCACTGCTCCTCTTCAGGATCCATCCCGACATCACACATTGACCGAATGACGCATGGACATCACTGAGATCATTGCCGTCATTCTTGGACTCCTCTCCGTCTATCTCGTCACGCGGCAGAACGTATGGTGCTATCCTCTCGGCATCATCTCCGTTTTCATCTATATTTTCATTTTCTACGAAGTGAAACTCTATGCGGACATGGGACTGCAGGTGTTCTTCATTGTGCTGCAGGCGTACGGATGGTATGAATGGCTTTACGGCGGCGCGGGAAAAACGGAATTGAATGTTACCTGGGGAACGAAACGAATCTATTTCTTTTCAGCAGTCTTTATCGCTGCCGCAACTGCTCTGCTGGGATACATTCTGCACAGGCTCACTGATGCATCGCTTCCGTATGTCGATTCATTCCTCGCCGTGCTCAGCATGGTCGCTCAGTGGATGCTGGCGAAGAAATATATCGAGAACTGGATCCTGTGGACCGTCGTCAACATCGGTTCCATCGGCATGTATGCGTTCAAAGGATTATACTTCACAACATTCCTCTATGTGGTCTACTTCGGTCTCGCCATTCTTGGATATAAGGAATGGAAGCGATCGCTCATTTCCACAAACTCACCGGCAGTTTAAAAAAAGAAGCAGGGAATTATCCCTGCTTCTGCTTATAAAATGTTATTCTATCACGCAATGTCATTCCCACATGTTTCTGGTGGGAATCCACAAGTGGATGCCCGATAGGAACATTCGGGCATGACATTAATTCTAGATGAATCGTTATTTCGTATCCAGGATCAACGGCAGTCCATCCTTACCGCCGACGATGATCACTTTCGTGTTCGGTGAGTTCGCCAATTTCTCCGTTGCTTCAATTCCTTTCCATGTGAGCAGCTGCGAGTTCAATCCCTGATTGACGATCTTTTGGAAATCGGAGATACCCTGCGCTTCGATACGCTTCCTGTCCGCTTCCTGTTTCTCTTTCGTCAGGACGAACTGCATGCGCTGACTTTCCTGCTCGGACTGGAGTTTCTGTTCGATGGAAGCGGAGAGTCCGCCCGGCAAGGTCACTCTGCGCAATGGAGCGGATTCCACCGTGATGCCGCGGACGGCTGTTGCAGCGGTGATCTCCTCCAAAATAATTTTGGAAAGATGCTCGCGTTCCGAAGTGTAAAGCGCTTTTGCTTCGAAGCTTGCCGTGACACCGCGCGTAACAGAACGGAACTGCGGTTCGATGATGATCGCTTCGTATTCCTCGCCGACGGTCTTGTACACATCCGCAGCTTTTTCAGGATTCAAATGATAGAGTACGCTCACTTCCAACTGAACGGTCAGTCCTTCTTTCGAAGGAACATCCATCACTTCTTTCAGTTCCTGTGTTTTGATGGACATCTTCACGATGCGAGCGAGCGGATTCACGAAGTTGATGCCGGATTTCAATGTATTGTCCGACACCGTTCCGAAGAAGTCGATCACGCCGACGTTACCGGCCGGGATCACCGTGAAACAGTTCGATGCGGCGACAAGAGCAGCGCCGACCGCCACCATCATCGATATGTTCGCTGTCCCCTTGGTGTTGGGATTGATGCGCATGTTTTGCCATGACACGAATGCGATCACAGCGACGAGTATAAAGATCAAAAAGAACATTGTGGACCTCCAATAAGTTTAGTTCACTATCATAACATCGAATACGTTCGATTCGTTCGCATTGTTCTTTCCGCCTCCGAGCCATTCACTCGGAGCTTGTTCTACTGAGCGGAATTCACCGATTCCCGCACCTCCATGATCATCCTGTCCTCCGACGAGAATGGTCATTTTCCAGCGCGGATCGGGCTTTCCAAGGTACTCAAGAGGCAGGGCAAACTCAATTGATTTACTCGTCGTATTTCCCAGCGGATCCTTAAAATCCTCTGTTTGAGGGATATATTCGCAGAGAATTTGTCCGTCACCCGAAAGGACCCGTAGTCCGCCCCCGACAAGGATCATTCGGTCGAACGCTTGGGATGAATCCAGCAGATAGTTGGAATTGACCCCGACGTTCCGCTGTGTTCCGCCTCCGCTGTTGATCGCGATCGCTGCGATCGTCAGTTGGAAACCGTACTCCGGATGCCATCCTGGATCGGCGAGATTGGTGAATGTGAGCCGGCAGTAGAGATTCTTGTCATCGTACCGGAATGTGGCTCCGGTGATATCAAGGATCCCTTGTTGAAACTGCTGATTCTCCGGGTACCGGAATGTTCCGTACGTTCCTTTGTCATCACCTGCCGGATCGGTTTGCTCCGCCAACAGCACGGCATTCGGATTCTTCTGTTTGATCACTGCATGTTTCAGCAGCGGATGGGTCGGACCGCGAAGGACAGGAAAGGTCCGTTTCACTTCGGGTTGAGCAAGTGTGAGGCCGGTGAAGTATTTCCTGTCCGAAAAATTTCTTAAAAATATTTTGGGATCATCGTCGCTGCCAAAGATTTTTTTCCCATTGTTCAGAATGATAATAGATGTAGCAGTGTGCTCGATCCGTACAGTCTGTTCGGGGATCATATCGACCGGCGCGGTCACTGCATCTCCGTTCTGATGTACCCAAAGATAATTGATCCCGAATTTTTCTTGAAGACCTTTAGGTGTGATCGTGGTGATCACGCGGTCCTTATTCCATTTGTACGAAATGACCACCGAACCTTTTTCGACACGTTGTTCGAATTGCACCGATGTGATCTCTTTCGGAAGCTTCGGCTGGATGCGGATCACTTTTGAAGGAACATCCACGCTCACGCCGAAATAATCCTGATACATCGAGCGGATGAATTCCGCCAGACTCCACGCCTGCGAGAATGTTCCGGACAGTTTCGGTTCGTTCGTCCCGCGCGGATGAGCGTCGAGCAGTTCCGATAATGTGCCCACTGTCCCACGGCGAAGCATTTGATGGATGGAATTCTTCGTGACCGGATAGATCACATCTTGAAGATCGTAGCGCGTGGCACCGTAAACCGCCGCACCGTTCAGCCAGGTCCAGATGGTGCCGTTGTGGTAGGCCGCATCCTTCACATAATAGGGCGGACTCTCGTGGAACGGATGGAAATTGGAATCATTCTGTGCGAGGGTAGCCGTGCCGTGTTCGTATACAAGTTGACCGAGTACTGTCCGAACGGAGTTCTGCCGCACATCTTCCGGGATCATCATATCGATGGAGAAGAGTTGATTCGGCCGCAGTTCTTCGGACGGAGTTCCGTCTGCACGGAGATGATCGTAGATGAGATTATTCTTCTTGTCCACAAAATAGACCTGGAAATTCTTTTCGAGTTTGTCCGCGACATTCTTCCATCGCGCAGCATTGCTGAAGTCATTGAAGTATTCTGCACAGAACGCGCCGACCATCAGCTGTTGATGCCACAGCGTCTGCACATCGCATGCACGGTTTCCGCGGGGGGACCAGGGACCGTTCGGTCCGACGGCGTCCATCCAGCTCTCTGCATCGGCATGCGTCAGAAGGCCGAGTGTGTCGGAATGGAATTTGAGTGTTCCTTCGATCGAACGGACGATGACGGGATACATCTCTTTGATGAATTCAACATCGCCGGAGTATTTCACATATTCATAGAGCGACTTCACGAACCATGGGGCACCGTCCGCAGTATTATAGATGACCGATTGCGGCGTTGCGAGATTCGGGATGCGTCCGTAGTTGGTGTTGTTCGTGTCGAGTTCCTGGAATTTCGCGTAGGATCGGAGCACATCGCGCGCATCGGTGAAATTCCCGATCACATACGTTGCGCCGGGAAGCGAGATGAACGAATCTCGTCCCCAATAATTGTTGAACCACGGAAGTCCGGCGAAGATCCCTTTTGTTCTCGCACCTCCAGTTGATTGATTCATGATCAGTGCATCGAGCTGCAGTTTTGCCCATGCGATTACGGTCGTCAGTTCTTTATCATTCGTCGTGACGGGGGAAAGGTCAAGCACTGCCTGCATTCTATTCTTGCGTGAGGTGACAAATTGATCAGAACGGATCGCGACATCAAGTGATAATGACCTCAATTGTTCTGCGGATCTTCCCGTGGCAACGGCAAACACCACAACATTTCGTTTCATTCTCCGTGCGATCACGATATCCGTCGGAACGATGGGGGAAGCGGCATTGGTCCTGATCCAATGCTCCATCGCTGCTGTAGAAGGTGAATCTTTGCGGAAATTATCGGTCGGTTCTATCACAAGCTGTGCGAATGGATTGTTCACTTCGATCAGCATCACGTCGATGCTGTCCAGCAGCGTGACGGTTTCCATGATGCCGTCCGGATATTTCCGGATGAGCTGATGCGGATAGACCGTTGAACGGGCAGAGGAGCGGTCGAGTATCTTCCCGTTCACGTTCAGCGAGTAATCATGGAAGATCTTTTCCGCGTTGATGAACCATCCCTGCCATCCGCCGGAGTTCTTTGCGTTCACTTCTCCCTGGTAGGTTCCGGCCTCCTTATTGGTGAACACATACTGACGGTCACGGGATGTGACCTTGATACCGAGTTCATCGATCGATTGGGAATAGAGAGAAGAAAAGACAAAAGTAAAAAGTAAAAAGCATTTGGAAAATAGGTTCATAATATTCCGTGTCTTTGTGCCTCTGTGGTTAAAAAGTGTGTCGGTAGACCGCATCCGCCAGGAGCCAGCTCGCATCGCGGATCGCCTGTTCGGTAGTGAGTTCATCCGGAGATATCTGAGTCAATGAAGCGAGTCCGAGAGAAGTTCGCAGTGATTCTGCATCTCCGTCGATCCGTCCGACGAAAGCATGGACAGGTTTGTTCAGCTTCTTTGCCCGTTCTGCAATTCCCGCGATTCCTTTCCCGAACAACGTCTGGTCGTCGATCTTTCCTTCAGTGGTGATAACACAATCACATTGCTTCAGTTGTTCATCGAAACCGATCGTGTCGAGGATGGTATCGATACCGGAGACGATTCGGGCATTGCAGAATGAGAGAAGTCCGTACGCGAGTCCGCCGGCGGCACCGCTTCCGGGAACCGAAGAATGATCCTTCTGAATTGTCCTGGAAACAACATCGCTAAAGTTCTTCAATGCTGCTTCAAGATAGGGTAGCTGTTCTTCTGTTGCGCCTTTTTGACGTGCGAAAGTATATGTTGCTCCACGTTCTCCGAGAAGAGGATTCTGAACATCGGACAAGATTTTGATTGGAATCTGAAACTGCCTGAAGGTATCTATACTAATGTCTCCGAGCTGAAGGAGTGCAATGCTACCGTCACGCAATGATTCGCCCTGTTCATCCCTCAATGATGTGCCGAGGCACCGCACCATTCCAGCGCCGCCGTCGTTCGTTGCCGTTCCGCCGAGTCCGATCCAAATTTCTTTTGTGGAATGCTGTTGTGCGGCGAGGAGCAATTCTCCGATACCGAATGACGTAGACTGCGCTATGGTTTCCGGGGAAGGAGAAAGAAGATGGAGACCGACTGCTTCTGCTGATTCGATGATTGCGACATTGTCGTTCGTGATGCCGAACCGTGCATTCGCTTTTAGCGATGGTATCGCACCGGTCACCTCCTGTTCATACACGGTGCCGCCGAGGGTGTTCATTAGACAGTCGAGTGTTCCGTTCCCGCCGTCCGCAACCGGCAGTGAAATGATCTCTGCCTCGCGAAATCTTCGGCGGAGCGTTTTGGCGAGAATGGCTGCGGTCTTCTGCGATGAGAGCGAGCCTTTCATTGCGTTCGGTGCGAGAAGAAAAATCATACTATAATATGAGAACAAATTGAAAAGATTCAAAACATCAAGAAACTCTATTCAATATTGATTCTGTATCATGTTTAAAGAAAACGTAATTGGACAAAATGCTCTGATATTCCCAAATAATACTGCATCCGAGAGTACATTTTTAATTGTTCAAAGTTAATATTCAGTATATTTGCTCTGCATTGCCATGGTGAAGTATTCAACACTTTCCGAAAGGAGTGTTATGAAACATCAATTCCTGGTTTCCCTCTTTCTCATTCTTTCTCTACCCATATATTCTCAGGAAGATGAAAGAATCCTTCTGGCTCAAAAAAATGCGATCCTCACTTTGTCCGAAGGACAAGGGTTCACCTCAGTAACGTTAGATACGTACCTCATACAAAAGTTCGGCAAGCCTCTTCAAGGACTATCGAAGAAATCTGCTGCGGAAGTCATTCGTCTTTTTCAGACAGACAGACCACCGGAGCCGACCGATATTTCTTCCTCTCCAACTCCGGCTGCACCGACTCAGCGCGCGGACAGCACCATGGTGGTGAAAACGACAGAAAAGGTGCAGGTTGGTGCAGCAACGTCTTCAGCACCTGTCCTTCAACAGGTCGTTCCATCGGCACAAACAAATATTAATCCTCCTGTTGCAGTCAAAGAGAGCCAGATGAAACCTCTGCTCGCTCAATTTCTGCATGCCGGTATGTCAAAACGCTTTCACTTGGTGGACGGGAACATTATTCTAGGGACAATCGTGAAGATCGAAGAGAGCATCTGCTATTTGGAGACTCCCGAAGGAATTCTGAAGATCCCCACCGACGATATTTTGGAAGAGACAGCCGAGATCACCAAACGCGATGAGAGCAAATATGTCGGTCCGGTGATCACCGAGACGATCGAATCCATAACGCTTCGGTCAAAATACGGTGATGTTGTGATCAATAAGAAAGAGATCCGCGACATGAACCGATATCATGGAGGGAAACTGGTGCCGTGGGCGGAAGAAAAGAAACGGTTTTACCGCAGTCAGGTTTCATTGACCGATATCTTTCTCGATCCGACCGCGTTCCCTCTTGAAGCGAACGCTATGTACATCAGCGGACTCTCCATCGGGTACGGATTTACAGATCAGTTCATGGTGAGAACGGCATTTGGAAATAATTTTCAAGGCGATCTGAATCTGAGGCCGTTATGGCAGTTCTACTTGGACCACTCCGCCACACAACGCACAGGCATTGCGATCGGATTCGATCTGTTCAGCAGGCACGATATGTCCGGTGTTCTAGCCAATTACTCCCGTTTCATTCGAAACAAGAGCACAAAAAAGGTCCTCACTGATTCTTCGATGCTGAATGTTTCCTTTCATCAGGTGATCAATCCGGAATATACCACAGCGTTCTATGCGGAGACATATATCGTGTATTCGAAATTATGGTCCCTGGAAAGCGGCCGCGGTGAAATGGGATACCATTTTGGTTTCAAGACAAATACGCTGCCTCTGGTGAAGCAGCGCATCCTGACCGCTCCGTTCGAATGGACCAACGACAAGCTGAATATTTTTCCGTTCAGGATCTGGGGGGCATTCGAATACGACCTGACGAAGAATCTGAAATTTGCAGCCACGGCATGGGCAGACAATGGGTACCGGTACCGCACGTTCAAGCAGGTCAGCGATGACTATTTCACGGATTCCACCCCGTTCACTCTGGATGCGAGCGGCGGGGAATTCCGATCGATCGATTTCGATTTCGGTTTTCTCTACGCCATCAATGACAGCTTCCGTTTCGGAGTTCATTTTAAGGAGACCTATTTTGTTTTCTTTTGGAGAATCCTGGAGCTGTAAATGACGATGAGATTACATCCCTGCATTATTGTCCTTCTCCTGGCGGTATCCGTTGTTGATTTCGGGTGTTTGGGCGCAATGAATCTGTCGGTGCGTGGGTTGAATGTCCCCGTCACATTTACCCCGAACATCGGAAGGCCGTACGTTGTTGTTCGTCATTTCATTTCGGCCGACGGATATGCCACACCGGGAATGAACCGTATCTTCGGAAAAGAAGAACAGGATCTGAAATTACTTATCGAACAGGAGTTGCGAAAGACCCCGGGAGATGCTGTTGTGAATCTTTCTATCCGTATTGCGATTGATTATAAATCATTTACTGCGGAAGGGGATATCGTCAAATTCAAGCAGCAGGATGAGATCAAACGCATCCCCGTTGTGACAGTCGATCCGGAAACCGGACTGCCGATAAAGAAAAAAAACACCGATCAATTCGATCCGGAGACCGGGCTACCAAAGAAGAATCCATAATTATTTTTAATTATCTGAACACCGGTCCCAGATTTATGCACCAGTGTTGATCATCGTTCCTTTCGGTTCACATTCATAAATCGACTCGGAGATCCAATGAAAAATTTTACTCTGCTTCTAATGCTCTCCCTTTGTATCCTCGGATTGACGTTCGCGCAGGATGATGAAAAGATCATTCAAACTCAAAAGGATGCCATTATAGCACTTTTTTCCTCGGCAGGCTTCACCCCTGAGTCATTCAACAATTATCTTCTTCAAAAATTCGGGAAGCCGCTGCAGGAATTGACAAGGAAAAATGCCGCCGATGTGATCAAGCAATTCCAGTCGGATGCCCCGCCGTCCCCTCGCAATGCTGGTCAGGCGCAGTCTTCGCCTCAAGATGAACGTGGTAAGATCGTTGCCCAATACCTTGAAGCGGGTATGTCAAAACGGTTCCATCTTGTTGACGGAAATATCATCCAGGGGACGATCCAAAAGATCGAGGAAGGTGTTTGCTTTTTGGAGACGCAGGAAGGTGTGTTGAAGATTCCCACGACGGATATTCTTGAAGAAACAGCGGAGATATCCAAACGGGATGAGAGCCGGTACGTGGGTCCGGTGATCAAAGAGACGATGGAATCGATCGCGATCCGTTCGAAGTACGGCGATGTTGTCATCGACAAGAAGGATATCCGCGATATGAACAGGTACCACGGAGGGGTCCTTGTTCCATGGGCGGAAGAGAAAAAACGATTCTACCGCAGCCGGGTCTCGTTGACGGACATCTTTATGGATGCTACCGCATTTCCTCTGGAAGCAAATGCGATGTATATCAGCGGACTTTCGATCGGGTATGGCTTTACGGAACAATTCATGGTACGCACATCGTTCGGAAACAATTTTAACGGAGATCTCAACCTTAAACCGATGTGGCAGTTTTATCACGAAAATTCGTCAACGCAAAGGATGGGGATTGCCGTCGGACTGGATCTCTACAGTCGGCATGATATGACCACGGTCCTCGCTAACTATTCCCGGTACGTTCAAAAGAAGACCAACAAAAAACTGGTGACCGACCCATCGTTATCGAATGTTTCTGTCGATCAGTTGATCAAGCCGGAATACAAGTCGGTCTTTTTTTCGGAGATCTACATTGTCTATTCGAAACTCTGGTCCCTTGAAAGCGGACGAGGAGAAATGGGATATCATTTCGGCATCAAGACCAATACGCTTCCGTTCATAAAGAATAATATGCTCGATACAGCATACCAATGGACGAATGACAACATCAACAAGATCCCATTTAGGATCTGGGGAGCATTCGAATATGATCTGACGAAAAGTTTGAAGTTTGCAGCTA
>JBMOHT010000081.1:0-15646 GCA_049317705.1 Bacteroidota bacterium
GTCTCGTCGTCGATCTCCATGGAGGTCATGATCATCACCGGAATAGTGAATGTTGCCGAACTATGCTTCAATTGATACGCAACATTGAATCCGGACATCTCCGGCATCACCAGATCGAGAATGATCAGGTCGGGTTTTTCCTGCGCGGCAAGAGCGAGTCCGTCCTTACCGTTATGGGCTTTGATGACGGTGCAGCCTTCCGCTTCGAGGATGATCTGAACGAGGTCCGTTACGGACCTGTCGTCGTCGATCACGAGGATCTTCGCGGAATTCTGTGAACCGCGGCCTTCCACCCGTTTCACGGCTGCAAGGAGTTCATCTTTCTGCACCGGTTTCACAAAATATTCAACTGCGCCGAGACCGAATCCTACGTTCCGCTCGTCCACCATCGAGATGATGATGACGGGGATCTCGCGGCAGAGCGGATGTTCCTTCAATTCGCGGAGCACCTGCCAGCCATCCTTCACGGGAATGAGGATGTCGAGAGTGATCACATCGGGTTTCCACAGTTTCGCTTTTTCGAGTGCTTCAACTCCGTTGGTCGCGATCTCTACAACATAACCGGATTCGGTCAGATACGTGTGCAGCAATGTCCGTGCATGCGGCTTATCTTCAACGATCAGGACGCGTTTTTGACGGCTGCCGTCGGTTGTTTCGGAGATCTTCTTGAACACTTTTTCCGCTTCATTCTCCACCTGCACCATCATTGGAATTCGCGCGATGAACGTGCTGCCTTCACCGTAGTCGCTCACAACAAAGAGCGAACCGCCGTGGAGTTCCGTCAGTTTTTTGGTGATCGCCAGACCAAGTCCCGTTCCTTCGATCTTCTTCGCACCGGCGTCGGTCTGCTGGAACGGCTGGAACAACGTCACGATCTCCTCTTTCCGGATACCGATGCCGAAATCCTGCACGGAGAATTCGATGTCGTTCTGTTTCCTCTTTGCAGAAAGGATGACACGTCCTTCGGAGTGACTGAACTTCACTGCATTCGAGATGAGATTGAGGAGGATCTGTTTCATCCGCACACCGTCCGCAATGATATCATCCAGTTCCTCATCCATCACCACTTCAAGGGAGATCTTCTTCGCATCCACCTGCGGCTGCACCACATGCTTCACGCCGTCCACCAGATTGCGGATGCCGACGGGAGCGAACCGGAGGTCCATCTTCCCCGCTTCGATCTTGGAGAGATCGAGGATGTCGTTGATCAGATGCAGCAGATGTGTTCCGCTGGATTTGATCGCAGAATTGTATTGAGCGAGCGATTCGGGGGAAATTCCCGCCCCTTCTTCACTGATAAGGTCGGAGAATCCGATGACGGAATTGAGCGGTGATCGGAGTTCATGACTAAAGAACGCGAGGAAACGTTTCAGCTTCTCATGCGCTTCGATTGTCTGTGCACGCTGGATCTCGAGGTCCACATTTTTCACACGCAGTTCGTCGATCAATCCTCTGCGGCTGATCCCAACGGTGACCTCGCTAGCAAGCAGTGACAAGAACGAAAGTTCCTTCTCCACCAGGTCGCGTGAATTATAGAGCAGTATCTCAAGGACGCCGATCTTCTCCTTTTCGATCCGGAGAGGAATGGATACCAATGTTGTGACCGTGGATGTGACGACCTTTTCGGGAGCGAACGAATAGAGAACACTGCGGGAGATATCCGTCGTGACGATCTTACTGCCGGTAGAAAATGCTTCTATACTGGCAAAATTCGAACTGTTGGCAATGGACAATGCGTAGAGATTCTTCTGCAGTTCGGTCAATGACAATTCGGGAGCAAGAAGGATGAGCTGTTCATCCGCGGGACGATGGAAATAGAGGAGCACGTTCTGGGCGGGAAGTCCGTAATTCGCCGCGATCACTTTCACCACTTCCGCACAAAGATCCTCCAGCTGACTTGCCGTATTGATGGCATGGGAGATATCAAGCATCAATCCCGTCTGGCGCTCCTGCACCTTTTGTTCCGTTACATCCTGGAAGAATACTCCCAATCCATTGTCGTTCGGATAGATTCGAATATCGAACCACTTCTCGTGACTGCCGTCCTTATACTGACTGACCAATGACTGGAATGTCTTTGTCTCGTACGCTCGGATATATTTCTCGCCTAGCTCCGCTTTTTCCGCGTTCGGAAAGATCTCGAAGACATGTTTCCCGATCACCTCATCGCGCCGAAGACCGGTCCCTTCTTCCGCCGCTTTATTCAGATACGTGAACCGAAGATCGTTGTCGAGTGCAAAGAATCCGCCGGAAATACTTTCGAGGATCTCTTGAGAGTTCAAATTAGGATCAGACATGCGATAAAAATATTATTGTAGTGAAGGATGTTGAATGCTTGATACTGGATTCAAGATGATAAACAACGGATACTTGATGCTGGATTTCGCCTCTATATTGCTTACTTCAATCTTCTTCAATGATCATTTTTTGCTGATATGTTCTTTCTCGACGGATTTGATGAAATTGTTCAATTTTTTACCAAGAAGATCACACTTTTCTTTGATGCTCATGTATTTTTTCTCATCGGTCAATGAACCACAGTCGAACAATCCTTCCAGATGATCGATCGTCTCATCGTTTGAGCCGAGTGCGTAATACAGGAATTTAATGAAATCCTGCTTGTAATTTCTTCTTCCATATCCTTCAACGATATTTGAGCGAACGCTCTTTGCTGATCGACGGATCTGGCTCCCCTCTTCATACATTTCAAACTTCGGAAGATCAATCATGGTCATTTTATGGATCTCAACCGCAACTTCCTTCGCTAACTGCCACACTTCCAGCTTCTTGTAACTCATCGTTCCTCCTCATCTTTGCACGTGATTTCAGTGTTTTCAAGATGCGATAAGACCTATATCGAGCATCCTGCATCAAGTATCCAGTATCGGATTTCTTGATGAGCTTCTATTTTCGCGCAAGATGCGGAGGTTTGTACCCGCGGTACGTGTCGAACTGTGAATCGTAAAAGACGAGATTGAATGTGCTGTCGCGAAGTGTTCCGCCGGACGGATAGAGATAGAATTCCGACAGTTCATCCGTCTTTGTCTTTGCAAGAAGTCCGCCGGCTGTATAGAATTTTACCGTGTAGAACCCCTGAGTATAGGGCGCTGTCTGCAGCTGTGCGTGAAGATTTGCTTCGCTGAAAAGATACAGATCGCTGCTCATTGTTCGTTCGTTCCGATCCCCAGGTCCGCTAACGTGTCCGGACGGATGATCATCAACAGATGCGACTGCTGAATAATGAGATATTGCTTCCCCTCGAATTCGATCTCGATCGCCGCGTCACGCAGAAAGAGAGCGTAATCCCCTTCTTCTGCCTGGAGCGGAATATATTTCACCGGATCCTTCGGCTGGGACCATGATTCCTGATCGATGAAGTTCGGATTGACGACGGGAAATCCCGGACCAACCTTGATGATATATCCCGCCTGAACCTTGTCCTTCTCTTTCACGCCGGGAGGAAGATAGAGTCCGTGCGGAGTCTTATCCTGCCCTTTATCCGGTTCGATCAGCATCTTATCGCCGACAAGGAATATTTTTTTCTTCAACGAGAGTGTCATAATGGCATGATGTTCGGAAGAATATACAAAGAAATTCGCTTTCTTACAGCGAATTATTTGGCATTCGGCTGGTTCTTGTACTCGGGATGAAGCCGGAAGAGTTCGATCTGTTCGTTGTTGTGGTGTGCTTGACGGCGGAGCAGATAATACTTCGCAAGTTTTTTCCTCTCCATCATCCGTTCGTCAAAATTCTTCTCCTGCAGATAACAAACAGTGCGGATGTTGTGATTCAGAATGGCACCGACGCACATCAAACAAGGTTCGAAGGTGGAAATGAGCATCAGCTTTGACCGGTCCAAACTCAGGAACCGATCATGACCAATTGACTGCAGCGCAGCCGTAATTGCATTGATCTCCGCATGCCCTGCTGCATTTCCGTCCCACAGCACCGTATTGTATCCTTCTCCGATGACTGCACCATCATAGATGAGCAATGCAGCGACAGGAACATCATTCGACTCAAGGGCAGTTTTGCCCAATGTTACCAGCCGTTCTATGATGTCAGGATTCAGCGTGATCTTCGGTCCGAATGAAATTCCCATGGGTCAATGTCCATTATAACGGAGCGTGAGGATGAACTGATCCGCCCAACGGTTGAACGGGGGATACAGTGAGAGCCGTTCGTCGCAGGACTGCAGGAATGAATAGATACGGGGAAAATGTTTGGGGAATTTTTCCATCGTGGGCGGCGGAGAACATGACGCAACTCCTCGAATGCTGACCACAGAGAACGAATCTCCGAACGCACGGATGGTTTCATTCACGGAAAAATAGTACGTCCTGAAGTGATGTCCTTCAATATGGGCAATGACTCCATCCTTATGAAGTCGACGCAATCCGATATCGGTGTTACCTCTCAAGAGGTGCAGAATTTCCCATGGACAGATCTTTGGCATGATCACCATGGTGATGAGTCCGCCCGGCTTGATGATCGTGGCGAGTTGTTCTGCTATGGGACAAAGATCGGGAACGCAATTGAGTCCGCCGAAATTCGAAAAGATATGGTCAAATTTTCGGGGTGCAAGTCCTCCCGCTTCGGCAAACGAACGCTGCTCGGTCGTCACTCTTTCTTCAAGACGATGCTCCGAGATCTTTTTTCTGATCTGTTCGACCATCCCGCCGGCAAGGTCCATCGCATGGACGGTGTATCCCAACTGCGCGAAGTGGAGTGCATCGATGCCGGTCCCGGCATTGATATCCACGATCGTATCCCCGGTCTTCAGCAATGCGTCAACATGGCGGTGAACGACGGAACGCATCCACTCCAGCATCGGACTGCTGTGCTGGATGCCGTCGAACAACGGCGCCTGCGCCGAGAAAGCGTTGTTGACAAGTTGAGAATTTTCTTTTGGTGTATTCATTTAATATGGTTCCGGTCTCACATCCTGCTTACGCAAAATTCAGCAGCGAGAATCGAGATGATACTATTACGTATTGTTCTGACTTCTTCTAGTACGATCAAGAACATACTTGTCGATGATCAACATAGGAACATAATATACGATAAGCCCGATCCTTCGCAGATCACGTACTGTCGGGATGCGCTTCAGTAAAAGTGCCTCCTTCAAGAACATGAGTCCTTGCTGCAGCCGGAACGTTCGATGGACAAACCGATGCAGCTGCTTATAGAATCGCGGGGAAAAAGTCCCTTGGTACATCATGGACAGATCATCGGAATCGGTCCAGTTCTTCTTTGTTCCCATCTCCGATGCGACGGCTTCATAGAATTTTGTGCCGGGAAGCGGATACGATACGGAGATACCGATGTTATCCGGCAGAAGTTCCTTCACCATGGAAATCGTTGCTTGAATATCATCAAACGTCTCACCGCGGTATCCGAACTGGAGAAAGAATGCCGCATCGACATGCTGCTGCTTCAATAATCTGCGTGCGTCTGCGATCTGTGCAACGGTGATACCTTTATCCATCGCATCGAGGATCTTCTGCGAACCGGACTCTGCACCGATCCATACTTCCGTACAGCCCGCGCGTGCAAGTTCTGCAGTTTCGTTGGGCCGAACAAGCAGATCTGCACGGGATTGGATCTTGAACGGGATCATTCCCTTCTGTTCGGTCACCACATCCGCAAATCGTTTCACCCACCCCGGCTTCAGTCCGAAGATATCGTCCGCAAACCAGATATGGTCCGGCCGGATCGTCTCTTTGAGCAGGAGCATTTCTTTTACGACATTCTCGGGCGAACGGGAATTATAGACCTGTCCGTAGATAGGTTTTGCACACCAGTTGCAGTGGTACGGACAGCCGCGTGTTGTGACCATATTCACCGAAAAATATCCGTGATGATTCATCCACACTTTCCGGTATGCACTCCAATCGATAAGATCCCAGGCAGGGAATGGAATCAAATCCAGCTGCTGCTGTACTGACCGAATTCCTGACACAAATACTTGATCGTCTCTCATGAACACCGTACCGGGAATCGCCGCCAAAGCATCCTGTTGATCATTCAACAGTGCCGTGCAAACATCATGCAGTGTTCTCTCACCTTCCCCTACAACCACAACATCGGCACCATGGGAAAGATACTGCTCTGCATGGTCCGCAGCATCCGAGCCGTGAACGATCACAGGGATCCCGAACTCTTTCGCGATGCCGGACATGACGAATGCCGCTTCCCGCATCCGGGTAAGACACATCTTGTTCAGATAATTGAAATCATCATCATAGATCACGAGAAGTTTAGGACGATACTCCTGCAGCGGTCCACGGATGATCTGCTCGGAATCCGCGAGCATCGTGTCGCATAACCGGACAGAGATGTCCGATGAACGAAGGAGACTTGCCGCATACAGCGTTCCAAGAGGCGGATACGGCATATGCGCCGCCTGTTGCTTCGGATCGAAACGGAGAAAATATGAATGGGTAAGAAGGACGTCCAACGGCATATCAGCGCAGTCCCAGCTGTGCGACCTTTTCACGATATCGCGTCAGCACCGGAACCTGACGATCCTCAGGCCAGCTTGCAGAAATGTCCTTTGAGATGATGAACATCGATCTCAGCCGTTCCTCGCCGACATGACCGAACGCCTTGTGCCAATGGGTGCGGTGATAGTCCATTAACTTCGCATCGAGCGTTCGCATCGGGAAAAGATTCAGAACGGATTCCGTTATGCGCTGTAATTGAGAACGTGAGCCTGAGATCAGCAGCCTGTCCTCAACAGAAATGGAGATGTTCGGCAGGAATTGTTTCGTCCACGCATTGTGTTTTTGATATTCGAGGAAGGCTTCTTTATTCCAAAGCACTTTCGTCGTCACCACTTCCAGAGCTGTGTAGGTATTCCTCCGGTCCAGCGTAAGTCCCTGCTCGGTGACATAATAATTGGTGCAGAAGTATTTACGGCTGCCAAGCAGAAATATCTTCCGGAACATCGTCAGCATCATCCGGACGATCCATAACCGTTCGGGAGCGGTGACGATCATAAAGTCGATATCGCTGGATCTGTCCGCAACATTCTTGGAGAGCGAACCGGTGATGAAGATACCGCGGACGAACGGGAACTGTTTGATGAATGCCGCAACGATCCGGGCGAACGAAAGCATTCGTTTTGCACGCGCTTCACGGTCGATGCGTTCACTCGTCACAACAGGGTTGGCCGTAGGAAGGAAATAGAAACCACCGTTATATGACAACCGCTCTTTGGATGCCAGGAATTGCACCGAAGCATTGACATATTCTTTCGTAACGGAATTGCGCGGAAGAAAGGAATATATCTGTTCCGCCGTCAACGGGTATTCGAACAGATCGAAATAGGCGACCGTTTTCAGAATGTCGTTGTGCAGTTCCTGTTCGAACGATTCCCCTGAGGAATCGTGCTGTTCATGATGATTGAGCATAAATCAAAATACTTTTTTTGCAACTGTTTTGCAATGCAGCAGGTCACGTTCCGCTCTTGCCGCCGTTACAGCGATTTCATATCGATCACAAACCGGTATTTAACATCACTCTTCAGCACCCGCTCGTATGCTTCGTTCACTTCGGCGATATTGATCACTTCCACATCCGAAACGATATTGTGCGTGGCGCAGAAATCGAGCATCTCCTGCGTTTCGGGGATACCGCCGATGGATGAGCCGGTGATGGAACGGCTGTTCCCGAGAAGCAGCACTCCCATCAATTCGATCGGTTTTGGAGGGATCCCGACACAGATCTGCACACCATTCGTCCGAAGCATCTTCAGCGTCATATTATAATCATGAGGAGCGGAGACAGTGTCGATGATGAAATCGAAATAATTTTTCAATTCCCTCACCTGTGCGGCATCCGATGTAAGACAGAATTTATGGGCGCCGAGACGTTTCGCATCCTGTTCCTTCGCGGGAGATGTGCTCAGCATCGTTACTTCTGCTCCAAAGGCGGCGGCGAACTTCACTGCCATGTGTCCCAATCCGCCGAGACCGAGCACCCCAACGCGATGACCTTTGCCGATCTTCCATTTCCGCAGAGGCGAATAGGTCGTAATACCGGCGCAAAGTAACGGAGCGACACCACTGAGCGGAAGTTTTTCGGAGACATGCACAGCGAAATGTTCGTTCACAATAATGCAGTCCGAATATCCGCCGTACGTCGGTGTTTTCCCATCCTGCTCCACAGAATTATATGTCCAGACAACTTTCCCCTTTTCACAATACTGCTGGTTTCCCTCTTTGCAGTTACCGCACTCACCGCACGAATTGACCATGCAGCCGACACCGGCAATGTCTCCGGTTTTGAATCGTGTCACAGCGCTCCCGACCAATGTCACTTTCCCGACGATCTCATGCCCCGGCACCATCGGATACCGCGACGGTCCCCATTCACTCCTCACCTGGTGGATATCCGAATGACAGACACCGCTGAATTGGATCTCTATCTTAATGTCGTTTGCACCGACATCACGCCGTTCGAATTTCCACGGTGCCAGTCTGTCCTTTGCGTTGTGAACTGCATAACCTTTTGATGGTATCATTGTATCCTCATTGTCGAAATACGTGGTCTTGAAATATGTGCTGCCTCAGTAAAGATACCAAGAATTTTGGCGTCATACAGGAACCATTTAAAATAGCGCAGCCCCGGAATTCGGGGCCGGCACAATTTCCATTCCTGCGGTTTCATTTGAACTTCAGCGCATGGAATATCGCATAGTTCTTGATCGCCTTTACAAGTATCTGGGGATCATTAAAAAGATAGAATGTATATGCATCTGCGGCATTCTCCTTATGGATCATCGTGATCATGCACATGTTGTATCCATTGCCAAATTCGGATCTGACAGGGACCATTGCTGTATACCCTTTGTCCGCTCGGAATTCATGTTTGACACTCTCCGCCGGGAATGCATTCAGCTCCGCCATTGTGCCGCCGGAAATATTTAACGCCATCGCCTGCAGCATCCCTTCGGAAAGTCCGTTGCCGTTCTTCACTTTCCGATCGATTGGTTGGATCGTATACCGGATTTCGATCTGCCTATCCTTCGAAACGACAGCAAAATCATATGCAACATCGCTGTTCGGAAGGACGGGTGCCTGCAGATATAGTTCCGGCATGACGAACTCCATCGAATTATCCTGCAGAGTCTTCCAAAAATTTTTGGGAAGGATCTGAGCTGAAGCCGAAACGATGACGGTGAATATCAGAAGAGCGGAAAAAAGAAATGTTCTCACTGCGGATCCATTTTCAATTTCCATTGATCGTGGTGAACGTTATTTGTAATTGAAACCGATGAATAACTGCACACGGGTATTCCCTCCGATGAAATTAAAATCGAATCCTATCGGTATTCTCAGCTTATCAAGATAGAGATTCGTATAGATATTCATCCCGAGTCCGGTGCCGACGGAATTGAAGACCGGTCCCAATCCTCCGCCGATCGCTTTATATCGTGCACCGAAATATCCCCATACGTTCGGATAGACCTTTTGCTGTTCTATTCCCAGCAATGTCAATCCCGCCTCTCCGTATCCCGTCAGGTCATTACTGCTGTACGGCACTTCAATATGCCACCCGAATGCGGAATGGAGATCGTCCTTCATAGTGGATTTTCCGCTGTTCGTCAGATTCCCCACGCCGGCGACCGGACCGAACCATTGGATCTCCTGACTGAATACTGCGGAGGTGAATAGAACAAAAAGGAACAAGGATGATTTTTTGAACATGATACTTCCTTTCATTGGTCAATATTGGGTGTACTTCCTAAAATTAAAATGCTATTGAAGAAATCGCATACGTGAACACTCCCCCATCTTCAAGTGAAGAGATATTCGTTACCTGAGAAAAATCTGTTCCATGCTTCGACACGATACAGACATTCGAGAGTCCATTGGTGTAGAATGCGACCCGGTCATTATCCACCCAGCGGGCATCGAAATCGACCCCCGGTGCATGCGAGACCTGACGGCGTTCCATCGTTTCCAGGTTCAGCACTGTCGCTTTGGTATAAATAGGACTACACATAAGGAAAGCAATATTCTTACCATCCGGCGACCATACAGGTCCAAATACACTGAAACTGAACGGTACGACAAGATGGAAATTTCTTCCGTCAGCATCCATCATCCCGATCGCACTGCTCCCGGTGCTGTCATAGACAGACATTGCAATGTGTTTACCGTCCGGTGAATATGACAATGAGGAAAGACTGTATCGTGATTCGAGGATACGGCGACGGTCACCCGCAAGATCGGACGACCAAAGGATCGAATGATAGTAATTCGATGTATCAGCGATCCTCAAGAGAATCGATTGGCCGTCTGGGTTCCACGTCGTATTATATAGCAATTCATCGGGAGTTGTTAATGTGTGGAGCAATGAGCCGTTCAGATCATATATGCAGAGGACACGCCCGGATTTGTCCAACGGTGTTCGTGAGCAGCAGAACATTCTCCCGTCCGGCGACAGCACTATTCCGGAGATATATTCATTCGGAAATGTTCGGATGAGTGTCCTTTGGCCGGTACCGCAGTCAAACATCCAGATAGTGGACAGATAATTCCGATTGATCTCAGAATAGATGAACGCCCGGCTGTTCGGGATCCATTCAACCGAACCTCCTCGATATGAGAATTTGACCTTGGTAAAGTTCTGCTTCCCGTCGAGTTTGATCACATACAGGGAATCCGAATAACCGCCAAAATATGCAACACGGAAATCGACGGGATGATTATCGATCATGACCGGACCGTCATCGCATCCGCTCAGCAGAATGACAACGAGAATAATAAGGGGAGGTATAAACTTCATGGCGTTATCGTGACACTCAGCAGCAGCGTCTCCGACGCTTTATATACCGTGCCGCCTTTTGATTTTTTATAATATTCATTCTTGATCAATCCGTACGCCGAATGATAAAAATAATTCTGATACTCAAAATATCCATAGCCATCCGGAACGATCTTCTCCTCTTTGAGCTGCATACAATCATAGGTGTCATTCGCCGTCTTCACCTGAACAGAGGAATTGACGAGCGTCCGTTTATATCTGATCTCACTGCCGTTCCCCGCGGTCAGGCAATAGACACTTTCAAATGATTCGTCCTGTTTCAGATCATTCCTGAAGAGGGGCGAGAGCGACGCCGTGTCGAAGCGCGGACATTTTCCCCGAAGGAATTTCCAGTATTCGTTATTACGGAGGCCGACTGCAGTCACGACATAGATATCACCGTTGTATTGCACGGAGGTGATGAACCATTGAGTATTATTGGAAAGCGTATCGCCGATGATCACTGTCGTATCATAATACGCCGGACCTGATTTCGTCACCACACCTGCGGAATCAAAATAGATATTAGAATACACCCACCGCGTCCCTTTTTTCAGCACATTTCCCGCAGTCATTCCCCCTTGAGGAGTCACACTCGTCGTATCTTTGGTACATGAACTCATCATAAGAGAACTGATCATCGCCATTAGGCAGAAACTATTTCTAATGCTCATTGTCGCTTCTCCTTTGTATTATTCGCTCAGACAAATGTAAGGAATGATACAATTCTTCACAATCACGTGTATGCGTACTTCATCAATAAAACAAGACAATATGATATGGTTTGATGGTAACACATCCGATCTGCGGACAAATCGCATATTGACTCACACAATGCATTTGGTATATTGAATCGTATACAGAGATCACAATGCCGTGTACCGCTCTTTTCCATCATCAATGAGATCTATGAACAGAAGAGATTTTTTAGGAACAACGGTATCATCGCCGCAGCAGACCGATGATTTTGCGAACAGAACACTTCCGCGCGGATTGGAGCGGTCGACGGCAGGACTGGAGCCATATTCGGGAGTTTGGGGAAATGACCAGATGCTCCACTTGCTCCGTCGTACCACATTCGGCGTTCGATGGTCCGATCTCCAAACCATACGCACTAAAACGCTCTCCGAAGCTGTCGATCTGTTGCTGACCGTCCCGCCGATTCCGGCTCCACCCGTAAATAATTATTCCGCGGCAGCCGATCCCTCGGGGATACTTCCGGGAGCAACGTGGGTGAATGCACCCTATGACAGCACGGTGAACGGATCTCGCACATTATCCTGGAAAGCATGGTGGGTCGATCTCATGATCTCTCAACAACTTTCCATCCGAGAGAAGATGACCATTTTTTGGCATAATCACTTCTCAACGGAAACAGTTGACGTCGACAATTCCCGATATATCTATAACCACAATGCGTTACTTCGACTGCACTCTTTGGGCAATATCAAGGAACTGACAAAGCAAATATCCACCGATCCCGGAATGCTTCGGTACCTGAACGGATATGTCAACACGAAGACCGCGCCGGATGAGAATTACGGGAGGGAACTCCAGGAATTGTTCACCGTCGGGAAAGGCCCTGATTCTCATTATACAGAAGATGATGTGAAGAATGCTGCACGTGCACTCACCGGCTGGAGGATCGATAGTGTCAATTACGTCTCTTATTTTGATAATACACGTCATGATACAGGGAACAAAGTATTTTCCACATTCTATAATAATACGATCATCACCGGTCGTACGGGCGCAACTGCCGGTGCTTTGGAGCTTGATGATCTGCTGAATATGATCTTCGCGCAGAACGAAACAGCAAAGTACCTTGCACGAAAATTGTACCGCTTCTTTGTCTATTATATCATCGATGCCGGGGTCGAGACGAATGTCATTACTCCGCTGGCGGAGATCATCCGGTCCAACAATTACGAGATCAAACCGGCGCTCACCGCTTTATTCAACAGCGCTCATTTCTTTGACCCGGTGAATATGGGATGCGTCATCAAATCACCCATCGATCTTACGGTCGGACTCTGTCGGGAGTTCAATACCAAACCGGTATCAACCATTACACCGCCGGCGGTATTGTCTGATGCTCAGAAATACGGGATATGGGAATATATCCGAAGTCAGGCCTCATCCATGCAAATGAACATCGGTGATCCCCCAAACGTCGCCGGATGGTCCGCCTATTATCAGGAGCCTCAGTACTACGAGATATGGATCAATGCCGATACGCTCCCGAAACGGAACCAGTTCACCGATACGATGATCAGTACGAACGGCTATACCCGTTCGAACACTCGTTTGGTGATAGACGTGATCGCCTATGCAAAACAGTTCACCGATCCATCCGATCCGGTGGCATTGGTGAACGAGATAGCGCAGCACCTCTATGCTATTCCTATTTCTGATTCGCTGAAGACCTCGCTTATGACGAGTTCACTTCTTTCGGGACAATCATCACTCCACTACTGGACCGATGCGTGGTATGCACACACGGCGAATCCGACCGATACGGCCGCATTGAATACGGTGACAACGCGTCTGAAGACACTCATCAAAGCGCTGATGAATGCCGCTGAATATCAACTTGCGTAAATGGGACACAGAATGAAACGCAGAGATTTTTTATCACGAACGGTACCGGTCTCGCTGCTCCCCGTGTTCATCGGGGGACTTTCTGTGCAGGCGTACGGACGGTCGCCGTTCCTTGAAACGCTCGTCAGCGCAGCGACGGAAACGGACCGTGTACTCGTTCTCATTCAAATGACCGGCGGAAACGACGGACTCAACATGGTGATACCGCTCAGCGAGTATACCAATCTCGCAAAAGCGCGCGCGAACATCCTCATTCCCGAAGCAAAAGTGCTGAAGATGACGAACGCCACGGGACTTCATCCCGCCATGACCGGAATGATGGATCTCTTTTCTGCGGGAAAACTTTCCGTAGTGCAAAGTGTCGGTTATCCCAATCCGAACTTCTCCCATTTCCGCGCGACCGATATCTGGCTGACCGCATCGGACTCCAATCAATATTTGAACAACGGATGGCTTGGCCGTTATCTGGACGAAGAGTTTCCCGCGTTCCCTGTCGGATATCCGAACGCCGTCATGCCTGATCCTCTGGCGATCCAGATCGGTTCCACGATCTCCCCCGGTCTCCAAGGTCCTGCAGTATCGATGGGAATGACGATCACCGATCCGACAAAGTTCTATCAACTGGTCTCCGGTACTGTCGATCCTGCACCGAATACTCCTGCAGGACATGAACTGACATTCATCCGTCAAGTGGCGCAGCAGACGCAGCAGTATGCAACCGTCATCAAAAATGCCGCAGCGAAAGCAACCAATCTTTCGACGAAATATCCCGTCTCCCCGGATAACTCATTGGGAGATCAGCTGAAAGTTGTCGCGCGGCTCATCGCCGGCGGATTGAAGACACGGATCTATGTGGTCACGATCGGCGGATTCGACACACACTCCAATCAAGTGGTAGCAGGAGCAACGGAGACAGGAACGCATGCAACACTGCTCGGCAGACTCTCCAAAGCGATCGCTGCTTTCCAGGATGATCTGCAGTTACTCAATGCAGATGACCGCGTTGTCGGGATGACATTCTCGGAATTCGGACGCAGGATACTTTCGAACGCAAGTGTCGGTACGGATCATGGAGCCGCTGCTCCGTTGATCGTCTTCGGGAAAAAAGTGAATCCGGGGATCGTCGGCACCAATCCTGTCATTCCGGCAACCGTCACTTCTTCCAATAATTTGCCGATGCAGTACGATTTCCGCTCGGTGTATGCCTCCATCCTTCGGGATTGGTTCGGAGTTCCTCAAGCCGAACTGGAAGCAGTGCTGCTGAAGAATTTTCAATCACTTCCGATCATCGCTGCGCCGTCATCGGTCCCGCAGCAAACCGCATTACCGGAAGGATTCGTCCTTCATCAGAATTATCCGAATCCGTTCAATCCCTCCACACGAATCCGGTTCTCCATCACCGAAGGATATATGCAGCTGACTGTCTATAACACTCTCGGACAAGCGATACAGACCCTCGCGGAGGGAAATTTCCCCGTAGGGGAGCATGAGATAGTCTTCAATGGTGCTTCGCTGCCCAGCGGTACTTACTATTATAGACTTCAACAGGGATCCGCAGTGCTGATAAAATCAATGTCCTTGATAAAATAAAGCTTCCTTCACTCCGTTATTTCTGCACCCGGCCACCGCAATAGTTGGTGTTTTCTAATATTCCCTCACTCACGAATGTCATCAAAGAGCCCTCCATAATGATTATTTCACCCGGCATCACTTGGGAAAGAAAGAGAATTACGTTACATTATTTCGAATAATAATAACATTCTAAGCACAGGACCACAGGACATTCCTTGAAACAACTTTCCACCACTGCTGCTGCAGTGCTGTTCATTCTATTCTATACTGTACAGAGTTTCGCATCAACCGCCACGCCGTATCCCGTCACGTATCAGCAGCCGGACGGCACCACGATCTCTATCCGACTAAAAGGTGATGAACACCTGAAATGGGCCGTCACTCCGGACGGATTCACCATCCTCCTGAACAGCAGCGGATTCTATGAATATGCATCACTCTCGCAGGATGGTTCAATGGTCCTCTCCGGCATCCGCGCACACGATATTTCTTTGCGTACAACTGAAGAGAACATACTGCTCCAATCCACACCGAAAGGACTGATGTTCAGTCCTTCGCAGGTGAAAGAATCCTACACCCGGCGGGCACGCACACTGAAGACCACCGGTGCAACAGCCTTCCCCACGACCGGGAACAGGAAGTTGCTCCTCATTCTCAT
>JBMOHT010000082.1:0-15607 GCA_049317705.1 Bacteroidota bacterium
ATTGAAACCGAATATGGCCGAAGAGATCATCATTAAGACCGAAGAAACCGTAGAAACGCTCGACTCCATCCCGCATACGCTGCCGGTACTGCCGCTGCGCGATGTTGTCATTTTCCCGTACATGATCTTCCCGGTGCTCGTGGGACGTGAATCGTCCCTCCGTGCCGCGAACCACGCACTGGAAAATAATAAGTTCATCTTCCTCGTTTCCCAGAAGGATCCGACCGTTGAGGATCCGGGGAAGGATGATATCTATTCCGAAGGGACCGTTGCGAAGATCGTTCAGATCCTGAAACTGCCGAACAATCTGATGAAGATATTGGTGGACGGAACCGTGCAGGGTCAGATCAAGGAATTCCTGCCGAACGACAAGTTCATGATGGCGGAGATCTCCACCACATTCCAGCCGGAAGACAAGTCCACCGAAATGGATGCAATCGTCCGTCATGCATCGTCGCTCTTCTCGGAATATGTCCGCGCAAACAGGAACATTCCGCCCGAAGCGCTCGCAGCGTTCGACAATATTAAAGATGTTCAGCGCCGACTCTATTATATCGCTGCGAATATCCTGCAGACCGTCGAAGTGAAACAGAAGATCCTGAAACTGAACGTGCTGAAGGAACAGTATCTGGAAGTGATCCGCATCCTCAACTCCGAGATCTCCATCCTGAAGATCGAGCGCGAGATCGACACGAAGGTGCACGAGAATATCCAAAAGACGCAGCGGAAGTATTTCATCCAGGAACAGATCAAGATCCTCCAGGATGAACTGGGCGAAGAAGAAGGAACGCCGGAACTCGCGAAACTGAAAGAGGACATTGAGAAATCCGGAATGGGGAAGGATGCCTACGATAAGGCGATGGAGGAATTCAATAAACTGAAGAAGACCCCGTCCATGTCCCCCGAGTTCGGCGTTATCCGCAATTATCTGGATTGGATGGTCAGTCTGCCGTGGACGAAGAAGACGAAGGACGATCTTGAGATCGACCACGTGAAGAAGATCCTCGACGAGGACCATTATGGATTGGAGAAACCGAAGGACCGCATACTCGAACATATTGCAGTTCTGAATCTTGTAAAAGAAATGAAAGGACAGATCCTCTGTCTCGTCGGTCCTCCAGGTGTCGGTAAGACGTCGCTCGCAAAATCGATCGCCCGCGCGTTGGGACGCAAGTTCGTCCGCATGTCGCTCGGTGGTGTGCGTGATGAAGCGGAGATCCGCGGTCACCGCAGGACCTACATCGGCTCTATGCCCGGCAAAATCATTCAATCCATGAAACGCGCAGGCGTCGTCAATCCCGTCATCCTGATGGATGAAGTGGATAAGATGAGCATGGATTTTCGCGGCGACCCATCGAGTGCACTGCTCGAAGTGCTCGATCCCCAGCAGAACACCACGTTCAACGATCATTATCTCGAAGTGGATTACGATCTGTCGAAGGTCATGTTCATCACCACTGCGAACGTGCGGTATCAGATACCGCTGCCGCTGCTGGACAGGATGGAAGTGATCGAACTGTCGAGCTATCTCGATTTCGAGAAGAAAGAGATCGCAACGCGCCACATCGTTCCGCGTCAATTGGAAGAACACGGTCTGTTGAAAAAGAATATCGATATCACGGACGGTGCCATCCATAAGATCATCTCCGAATACACGCGCGAGAGCGGCGTCCGCAACTTGGAGCGTGAGATTGCTTCTATTTGCCGCAAAGCAGCGAAGGAGACCGTGCTCGTCAGTCAGAAAGCAGGCAAGAAGAAGAAGCTCCACATTCTGATCGATGAGAAGAAAGTGGAGGAATATCTCGGAGTGCCGAAGTTCCGCAATAAAGAAGCGGATAAGAAATCGCAGGTCGGTTCCGTGACAGGACTCGCATGGACGAGTGTCGGCGGCGATATCCTGCATGTTGATGTCACACTGATGAACGGTGCCGGAAAATTGACGTTGACCGGCCAGCTCGGCGATGTGATGAAAGAATCCGCACAGGCGGCATTGAGTTTCATCCGCTCGAATGCAAAGAAACTGAAACTGAATCCCGAATTCTTCAAGAAACACGAGATCCACATTCACTTACCGGAAGGTGCGATTCCGAAGGATGGTCCTTCAGCAGGTATCACGATGACCATGGCAATGATCTCCGCCATCAGCGGCAGACCGGCGCGTGCGGATGTGGCGATGACCGGTGAGATCACGCTCCGCGGCGAAGTGCTGCCGATCGGCGGACTGAATGAGAAACTGCTTGCGGCGAAACGTGCCGGCATCAAAACCGTGCTGATCCCGAAAGAAAATCTGAAGGACCTGACAGAGATCCAGACGAGCGTGAAAGAGGGTCTCAAGATCATTCCGGTCGCCTCCATCGAAGAAGCACTACCGATCGTGTTTGCTAAGAAATAGAACACGGATCAGACGGAAAAAACGGATTTACACGGTTAATAAATTACAAATTCATGTATAGAAATCGTTAGTCATGGTGAGCGAGCACCATAATTGTTCTTATTTGCGAGTCGAACCATGACAGGACCATCGGCTGGTATAAATAAAAAATTCTGCTGAGGCTCTATCGCAGGCGGAGAACAATCACAATCCACCGGTTACAACAAAATACATTGCTTCACGTTCACAGATTTCCTTATTTTGAGTCACAATGAGCTATCAAGTAACCGCACGTAAATGGCGTCCAATGGTGTTCGACGATGTGATCGGTCAGACGCATGTCTCCGATACACTCCGCAACGCCCTTGCGCAGAATCGTCTCGCCCACGCGTTCATCTTCAGCGGAACACGCGGCTGCGGCAAGACCACCACTGCGCGTATCCTCGCCCGTGCCGTAAACTGTCTTAATCCGAAGAATTTCGAACCGTGCAACGAGTGCGAGGTCTGCAAGGAGATCATCGAAGGGCGTTCGCTGGATGTGATCGAGATCGACGGTGCCTCGAACCGCGGAGTGGACGAGATCCGGAACCTGCGTGAATCTGTGCGGTACGCACCGACACGAGGCAAGAAAAAAGTGTACATCATCGACGAAGTGCACATGCTCACCAAAGAAGCGTTCAACGCGCTCCTGAAGACACTCGAAGAACCGCCGCCCCATGTATTGTTCATCTTTGCCACCACCGAACTGCACAAGGTCCCCGCAACGATCCTTTCCCGCTGTCAGCGATATGATTTCCGCCGCATCGGACTGGAAGAGATCGTCGGTCGTCTGAAGTTCATCGCCGGCGAAGAGAAGATCACCATCGATGATGACGCACTGCTGATCGTCTCCAAAAAAGGGGACGGTTCCATGCGCGATGCGCAGAGCATCTTCGATCAGGTCGTCTCATTCTGCGGAACGTCCATCAATGCAAAGCAGGTCGGCGATGCATTGAACATCGTCGATCAGGAATTGTACTTCCGCGTCTCCGATATTCTCCGTGCGAAAGATACCAAAGCTGCACTCGACCTTGTAAAGGATGTCGTCAACAGCGGATTCGATATCAAGGAATTCGTCTCCGGTCTGACCGAACATTTCCGTAACATGCTCATTGCAAAGACCACCAACACTACAACGCTCATCGAAGAATCCGAAGTGCACCGCAAACGATACGCGTCGGATGTTGCATCGCTCTCGCTTCAGGATATCCTCCGCATTTTGAAAGTAACGTCCGAAACGGAGAACACCGTCAAGTTCAGCACACAACCCCGCTTCAAACTGGAAGTGATGATGGTGCAGCTGACGAAGATGGATTCGTCCGTGAAGATCGACGACCTTCTGAATCAGATCGATGACTTGAAAAAAAAACTTCAGTCCGATCCTAGCATAGCAGCTGTTCCCGCTGCAACCCCCGTTTTTCGTCAGGAAACCGAATATCACGACGAGATGCCTGAACCGCCGCCCGAATATCAGGATGAACTTCCGGTCACGCGTCCGGCAGCGCCGGCGCCGAGACCAGTTGCTGCACCACCGGCACCGCGTCCGGCGGTGAGACCGATCGAAGCACCCAAACCGAAATTCTCTGTGCAGGATGCTCAGCCTCGCTACACGCTCAGCTCATCGGCCAAAAAAACTTCCGATGATACACCTGCACAAAAAGCGGCTGTGATCGATCCGGTGAATGTCAGCATGTCCGATGTTCAGCAGCAGTGGACCGCCATCGTCGACGCGATGCGCAAGAAGAAGATCTCCGTCGGGACGATCCTCGGCGAAACATCGCCGTTCGATCTTTCTAATGGAACGCTTCAGATCGCATGCGGAGATGATTTTCACTGCGGAACACTTGTCCGTAACAAAGAGGTCCTGGCTGATACTATCAATACCATCCTCAATTCCCGGTTGAGGATTGAACCAATCCTCAAAGAAGTTGGTTTACATTCCAAACCGGCGCATCATGCACCGGCACCTTCTTCAAGACCGGCATCGTTCGCTTCCGCAGCAACTCCGGAAGCGCCCGCACCGCCGCCGCCTTCAGCTCCGGTGAATATGGATGATCATCCGTTGGTAAAGAAACTCTATTCTGAATTCGGGGCAGAGAAAGTCTAAAAGTCCGATTTACAAAAAAATCGTTCATATCATGCATCTCATGCATAACACCGCTTAAAATCAAGCATTTTAGGCGATTTTTTGTTTATGGGAACCCCGGTTCGTTGAGATATATAGAAGAACTAATAATCTCTAACTCAACGAAAGGCAGCGCCAATGACCTCAGAACAACGCAAGAATTTCGACCAGCTCTACCATAAACAAATGATCCCGCACATGAATCTGTTATATAATTATGCCGTCCGGTTGACCAATAATCAGGATGATGCAAAGGACCTTATCCAGGACACGTATCTGAAAGCATACCGTTTTATTGACAAGTATGAGGACGGGACGAATGCCAAAGCGTGGCTCTTCCGCATCCTGAAGAATTCGTTCATCAATAATTACCGGAAGAACAGCCGTACGCCGGAGCAGGTGGAATACAACGAGATCGAGGATTTCGTCGATCTGATGAAGGATGAATCAGCCCCTGCAACGGATATGCGGAAGGATATGTATGACAATCTTCTCGGGGACGATGTCGTGCGCGCGATGGAATCGCTCAACGAAGAGTTCCGCACCATCATCATTCTCTCCGATCTTGAAGAGATGACGTATGAGGAGATCTCCGAGATCCTTGAGATACCGCTCGGAACGGTCCGTTCGCGTCTGCACCGAGCACGCAAAGTGATGCAGGAGAAACTCTACAGCTTTGCGGTGAAGAGCGGTTATATCACCAAAAAGACCGCCGAGAGTTTCAGACCGCAGCTGGCAAAAGGGAATCTCAATCTCGCCGCAGTCTGAACATTTGTCCATCGACGCACGTCAAAAAAAAAGCGAATGCAACCCATTCGCTTTTTTATTTTGGTTGAGGATGAAAAGCAAAGTTCGTAAGTTGATAACAGCATGAAAACATTCCTTCTCATCATTCTTTTCCCGATTGTCCTGTTCGCACAGCAGAAGATCCTCATTCCGATGGACCTGAAGCAGACGAATCATCTGAAAGCGTACGGTATCGCATTCTGGACACTGGAGAAAGGGATCGAGATCGACTGGCTGTTGAATTACCGCGGCGGCTCATTCATGATCGATAATGTTGCCGGTGTATCGAATGAATGTCGTATCCGCGGCGTTGCATTCGAACAGATCAGCGGCGGCGCGGCGGCACAGATCCTCGGCGAGATCGCGGGGGAAGACAACAATATGGATGTCGTCCGCCTGGAAAAAGCACCGAAAGTTGCCGTGTATGTCCCCCCGGGATTCAAACCGTGGGATGATGCGGTGACACTTGCACTGGAGTATGCTGAGATCCCCTATACAAAATTATGGGACCCAGAAGTACTGAAAGGGAAACTCTCCGAATACGACTGGCTCCATCTGCATCACGAGGATTTCACCGGTCAATACGGGAAGTTCTATGCATCACACCGCAATTCCCCATGGTATATCGAACAGCAGCTGAGTTACGAGAAGAGCTCCAGAGAGCTCGGATACCGAAAGGTTTCCGATGAAAAGAAAGCGGTAGCCCGTACGATCCGGGATTATGTTGCGGGCGGAGGATTCATGTTCGCAATGTGTGCGGCAACGGACAGTTACGATATCGCTCTCGCGGCGGAGAATGTTGATATCGCGGAAACGATGTTCGACGGCGATCCGGCAGACAGGAATGCACAGCAGAAACTCGATTTCTCGAAAAGTTTTGCATTCCAGAATTTCACCCTTGAAATGAATCCGATGAGGTATGAATTCTCGGATATCGATAATCCTCAGAGCGATCCCGTTCCGCTCCGCGATCCGAACTCCGATTATTTCACATTGTTCGAATTCTCCGCAAAGTACGATCCTGTTCCGACGATGCTCACTCAGAATCATGTGAACATCCTGAAAGGATTCATGGGACAGACGACCATGTTCAAAAAATCGCTCATCAAACCGAGCGTGACCATCCTTGGCGAACGTGAAGGGACCGATGAGGTCCGATACATCCATGGCAATTATGGACGTGGAACGTTCACCTTCTACGGCGGTCATGATCCCGAGGATTATCAGCACGCCGTAGGCGATCCTCCGACCGATCTGAATCTGCATAAGAACAGTCCGGGATACCGTATTATTTTGAACAATATTCTATTCCCGGCTGCAAAGAAAAAACAGCAGAAAACGTAAGAATATCATACTGTTCATGCTTCTTTAATAAAACATGCCAAGTCTCTAAGACTTGGCATGTTTGCTTTACACATCATCATTCTGAATAAATAAATTTGAGAATATCTCTGAATTCCGTATTTTTGTGTCGGCTCTTCGGTAAGAAGACCGTTCATTCACCAATCAGCAGAACAATGAAATTCTCCTCTTGACCTGAACGAAGGTAAGAATCCCTCAGCAATACAATCCTCTTCTTCGTTCGATCCAATCCAACAATCATTTTTATTTCACTTCGCAAAGGCAGTACTGTTTTTTCTGCTGTGCGCGGGATCGCTATGTCTAACGGAGGAAGAGTATGTATACGATTTCATTCAATAATATTTCTTTTCAACACGGATCATCATCCGAACAGCTGTTCTACGATATATCCTTTCATCTTCACACAGAGTGGAGAACGGCAGTCGTGGGAAGGAACGGAAGAGGGAAATCAACGCTTCTGCAGTTGATCAGCGGCGAGCTGCAGCCGAATTCCGGCACGATAGAATCGATGGTCCGAACGGCGCTGTTCAACGAACAGGTGACCGATACCGATCGTAAAACTTTCGATGTGATCAAACAGCGGATCGCTCCATTCACCGAATGGGAGCGGTCCATGGAAGGAATGCTCATGCTTGGTGATGAGCGTTCACTTTTGCGATATCACGAATTGTTCGAGCGGTTCACGCAGCATCGTGGTTTCACCATCGATGGGCTCATTCGAAAGGAATGTGCCGAACTTGGGCTCACCGAGCACATGCTTGAACAGTCCTTCAATACGCTGAGCGGCGGGGAACAGACCCGAGCGAATATTGCAGCACTGTTCCTGAAACAGAACGCGTTCCCTCTGCTGGATGAGCCGACGAATCATCTGGATATGGAAGGAAGGGAACTCCTTGCAGAATATCTTTCAGGGAAGAACGGATTCATTGTTGTCTCCCATGACCGGTATTTCCTGGACAGATGCTGCGACCATGTTCTGGCGATCAATAAAAGCGGTATCAGGATCTTCCAGGGAAATTATTCATCGTGGCGTGAGCAATTGAAATTGGAAGAAGCGAGTGAGACAGCGCGTAAGGAGAACCTTGAAAAGGAGATCCAATCGCTTGAGCGTGCCGCCCGGCAGCGACGCGCATGGTCATTCGTGACTGAAAAAGAGAAACATAAAGCAGCAGACAGCGGATTTGTCAGTCATAAAGCAGCTAAAGTGATGAAGAGAGCGCTCTCCATCGAACGGAGGATGAACGCGCATATAGAATCAAAACGATCGCTGTTGAAGAACCGTGAATCGGTCCGTCCGCTGATTATCCATTCCATCGATCAATCATCGGAGATCCTTCTTTCGGTGGAAGAAGCGGGGATGCGATTTGGTGATGCTGTTCTTTTCAATCAATTCTCGCTGACGGTGCGCAGAGGTGAACGCGTTGCGGTGATCGGACCGAACGGGTGCGGGAAGAGCACGCTCCTTCGTGTCATTCGTAAAGAACTCCCGCTGACGAGCGGTCAGTTCCGCCTGGCCGCGGCATTACCGGCCCACAGTTATCAAACACCATTGTGGAATTCCGGACCGCTGCGTGAGATCCTGAGAGCGGCAGGGATCGATGAGACACGGTTCCGTATCGTCATGGGGACGTTCAATATCAGTGGTGAGATCTTCGACCGTCCGCTCGAGACATTCAGCTTCGGCGAACGGAAAAAGGTCGATCTCTGCCGTTCATTTCTGACGCCGAATGATTTGCTTGTTTGGGATGAGCCGGTGAATTATATTGACATCGAATCGAAAGAACAGATCGAAGCGGTGGTCCTCCGTGAACAGCCGACGATGCTCTTTGTAGAGCACGACCGAGCATTCGTCGAATCCATCGCGACACGCATCATAGACCTGAGTGAATATCAATGGGACCCGCCGTAACGCTCGTCATCGCTGTCTATAACAATCCGCGCGCTCTGCGGTTCATCTTCGCGGCGCTTGCCCGTCAATCGTTCACCCGGTTCGACGTGATCGTTGCGGATGATGGGTCCGGTCCGGCCGTCGCTGAAGTTGTGAACAGTGCAAAACAGTGGATGCCGTTCCGTATCAAGCATCTTTGGCATGCGGATAAGGGATGGCGTAAGAATGCGATGCTGAATTATGCCGTGATGGAGTCCTCGGCGGAATATCTGATCTTCATCGACGGTGATTGCATCCCTTCTGAATATTTTATTGAAGATCATTTCACTCATCGTGAAAAAGGAAAAGTGCTGCTCGGTCGCCGTGTTGAGCACGGAAAACGGTGGGCTGATTCGTTGACAACGGATACGATCGCGTCGGGAGAATATGAGCGGTACCGCCTTGCCGATCTTGCCGATGCGGTGACGGGACGATCGGTCCGACTGGAACACGGCTTCCGTATCACGAACACATTCCTCCGGTCCTTTGCAGAGAAGTCGACCGGGATCCTCGGCTGTAATTTTTCCACATTCAAGGAGCATCTGTTCGCGGTGAACGGATTCGATGAATCGTATGACGGTCCCGGATTCGGCGAGGATACGGATATCTTTTTCCGTTTGAATATGGCCGGTGTGACCGGAAAATCACTGCGGAATCTCGCTATTCAGTATCATCTCTGGCATCCGTTCACCTCCGTGCCGGAGAGGAACCGAAAGCGGTTCGAGGCGGTCATGAAGCGTTCCGATCCGAAATGTGAGAATGGATTGGAAAAGATCTGATTTCACCGATTCCACACCGCCGTTCACCGAAAACGTCCCAACTTTCTGCTGTTTTTCCTGTAAGTTCATGCATTGAATTGAAAAGAAATGATCAATGAACAGAAAGGAACAACAGTATGACACGCATGACAAAACGGTTCAGCGCCTCGGATATGGTCATCGGAAGTCTGATGATCGCATTCGGCACAATTCTTCTGCTTCATCAGCTGAATATCTTCTATATCTATGATCTCGGGATCGATTCCATCTGGCAGCTTTGGCCGATGATCTTCGTCTTCGTCGGTATCGGAAAACTTGCCGATGCACCATCTGTCTATCACATGGGAAAAGGAGCATGGCTGATCTTTGTCGGCGCGTGGCTCTATGTGTCGATCAATCATGTATACGGGCTCAGTTTCGGCGAGACATGGCCGGCAGTGCTGATCGTTTGGGGTATCAGCATGATGTGGGAATCATTCACGAAGGGACAAAAAAGAATTTATCAGGAGAACAGTTATGGAAAACAATAAATCGTCATTTTTCTCGCCGCAATTCATTATGGGATTGATGATCATCGGTGTCGGGATTATCTTCATGCTGGACAATTTCGACATCCTCTATGCCGGCGACATCATGCGGTACTGGCCGGCGATCCTGGTGGTGTACGGCGTCTCGAAGATCTCTCAGGCACGGAACAGTTCAGGACAGCTCTTCGGGTGGATCATCACCATCATCGGTTCAGCGATGCTGCTTGACCGGTTGGACTTCATCAATTTCCGTCTGCATGACTGGTGGCCTCTCATTCTGATCATCATCGGCGTGAACTTCCTGCGCGGTTCGTGGAGAAGGAAAAACACTCTCGCTGAGCATCCGTTCACGGATACAGCGGTCGATTCGGATTCGTACATCAGGAATACGGCATTCATGAGCGGTGTAAAGCGCATCATCACATCAAAGGAATTCCGCGGAGGCGAGATCTCATCCATGATGGGTGGCTGCGAGATCGATCTGCGCGAAGCCGAGATGAAGGATAACGAAGCACATCTTGATGTGAACATCATCATGGGCGGCGTGGAGATCCGTGTGCCGCTCGGCTGGGCGGTCGTCGTTGAAGCAACACCGATCATGGGCGGTGTTGAGGACAAAACATATACCGCAAAAGAAGGGACGCCGAAACGGCTCATCCTGACCGGAAGCATCATCATGGGCGGCGTGGAAGTGAAGAACTAAAAAGTTTTGCCACAGAGGACACAGAGAAAATATTTACTTTCCTCTGTGACCCTGTGGCTATCATTGTTTTAAAGTGACGGTGCATGCATCCAATCCTTTCTGATAAGCGAAAACGAACGATCTATGTGATCATCTGGACGGTGCTCGGTGTGCTGACCGGATTCATTATTTCGGCGTTCAATGGATTGAGTCCGTGGTATTCCGTCGGATTCTCTGTGCCGATGATGCTCCTGTACGGAGAAATGAACCTCTCTGCGTGGTACCTCTGCAAAGCATTTCCCCTCGAAAAGACCCCGTTATGGAAGGTCCTTTTGGTCGCTGTCATCGCGGTCGTCATCATCAGTTCGGTGTGGACGCTGCTCGGATGGGGACTGATGTCCGCCATTGAACAGACATTTGCCGTTGTGCTTTCGCCGCTATCGTTGTTCCAGTCATTGATGATCGTCTACGTCACCGGTAAACCGCTCTTTCTCGGATCCCTCTCCATCAGTTATCTGATCGCTGCATTCGAGCGTTCGCGGGAATCCGAAAGCGATGCCTATGAAGCGCGGATCCTCGCGCAGAATGCCGAACTGAAAGCACTGCGGATGCAGATCGATCCGCATTTCCTCTTCAACAGTCTCAACTCCATCAGTGCGCTCACCTCGACGAATGCGGAACTGGCGCGGACGATGACGACAACGCTTGCCGATTTCTTCCGGAAAAGTCTTTCGTACGGTACGAAAGTGACCATCACGCTGAAAGAAGAGATCGCGCTGCTTGAGGATTATCTCGCGATCGAAAAGATCCGGTTCGGGAAACGGTTGAATGTCGATTTGAAATTCGAGCAGGGTTCACTCTCCGCGCATATCCCGCCGCTGCTCCTTCAACCGCTGGTGGAGAATGCGATCAAACACGGTATCGCAGGGACGCTGGACGGGGGAACGATCGCTATCACATCGCAGACGAAGAATGACCGTTTGTTCATCACCGTTGAGAATCCGATGGATGAGGATGCGCCGAAGAAAAAAGGGGCCGGGATGGGAATGGAGATCGTCCGGAAACGCCTGCAGACGATCTACGGAAGCAACAGTGATCTAAAAAGTACGGCAGCGGCAGGAGTATTTTCGGTGATCGTTTTCTTTCCGATAAATGTAAAATCATAAATGTCTCTTGCAAAGGCGCTAAGACACAAAGGGAACTAATGGTTTATTCTTTAGCGTCTCTGCGACTTTGCGAGATGAGTTTTTAGATCTTTTTATAATTACAATTCATGCCAATGAAAACTACCACAATCAAAGCGATCATCGTCGACGACGAAGAACTTGCCCGGAGTCTCGTCCGGGAATATCTTTCTGCCCATCTGGCTGTAGAGGTCGTTGCGGAATGTGCCAACGGATTCGAGGCGGTGAAAGCGGTAGCGGAACTGAAGCCGGACCTTATGTTCCTGGACATTCAGATGCCGAAACTGAGCGGATTCGAAGTGCTGGAACTGCTGGAAGAATCCCCTGCAGTGATCTTTGTGACGGCGTTCGATCAATATGCATTGAAAGCATTCGATGTGCATGCTGTAGATTATTTGCTGAAGCCGTACGGAAAAGAGCGTTTCAATCAGGCACTGCAATTGGCGCTGGACCGCATATCCCGAAAGACCCCGGTCAAAACGAAGGAGATCCTTGCCGAAGTAAAACCGGCAGATCAGCTTCTCGAACGGATGCTCATCAAAGAAGGGAGCAAAGTGCTGGTGATCCCGGCTGCTAAGATCGATTACATTGAAGCGCAGGATGACTACATCTCCGTCCGTTCAGAAGGAAAGTCGCATTTGAAAATGCAGCGGATGTCCGAACTGGAAGCGCAGCTCGATCCCCGGCAATTCGTCCGAATCCACCGCTCGTATATCCTCAATATCGAGAGGATCTCGAAGATCGAACTGTATGCAAAGGATTCGCGCACCGCAGTGCTGAAGGATGGAACTCAGCTGCCGGTGAGCAGAACTGGGTATGATAAGTTGAAGGAGCTTCTCTAGAATCACCAAATATCAAATCACAAATTCCAAAATACAAATTACAAGTTCTAAACTTAAGTAGCTTTTAACCTATATTCCGCACCCTGTATCCAGCATCAAGGACCAACCCCCAAATTTCTAACAGTACGTTCTAAACGTCACATTTCAAACCATAGTATCAAGAATCAAGTATCCGGGAGTCCAAATGACGAGCGCACCGTTTGTTATTTGGATTTTCTTTTTTTACTATCAGTGTATCATCATATTAATAGCGAATGAATTTTCGTCTTCCATATCCTAATGTTGTCTCTTCCGTGCCCGATCTTTTGATGGGACTTGCATTCCTCGTTACGTGGATCGAACCAACGGCACTCGGCGGCGATATGGTGCCGTATCTTTTTCAAGTGATGCTTGTTGAGTTCATTATCATCCACTCGGCGGGATTCATGAGCGGGATCATCTACGGGAACGAACCGAAACCGAAAAAGCTCAAATATCTTCTCGGATTGTCATTGTTCTACCTCCTATTTATTCTGGGATTCTCGCTCGGCTTCCGCTCGTGGTGGCCGCTGATCGCGTTCGGCGGATTGATGTTCAACAGAATGATGAGCGTGCTGACCGGACAGGCGGAAGAAGGAAAAGAGGTTGAGTATGCAAAGAATATGTGGGCGTTGAACGTTGTGTGCTATATTGTCACCGTTTTTGCCGCGATCATGTTGCCGCTGCCGGAACTCGGCGTCTCGCCGGACAATCTTTCGCATCTGAATATGAGCGGGGATTTCGTGGATGAGCCGCACAAGATGATGGCGTGGGGATTTCTCTATTTTACTTCGGTCGGATATTTCGAACTAAAGAATAAGAATATCATCTTCAAGGTGTCATCATGAAAGAACTGACGTTCGGCGCAATGATCAAAACGGGGATGAATGCTACGCCGGATCTGGTGATGGGACTGGCATTCCTTGCCACATGGATCGAACCGACGGCGCTTGGCAGCAACATGCAGAAATATTTCGTCACGATCATGCTGCTGGAATTCATCACCATCCATTCCGCTGCATTCATGGCGTTCGCCATTATTGCAGGAAACTCGAAGATCAAAAAGATCCTCCGGGTGATCGGACTCGGCATTTTCTATTCCATGTTCATTTGGGCATTCACTGTAAATGACGGAGAACTCTGGCCGATGTACGCATTCTGGCTGATGATCCTTAACAGGATATTCTCCGTCCTCTTCGGCGAATCGGAAGGGGGGAGTCAGCAGATAATGCTGATGTTCAATTGGGGATGGGGAGTGTTCTGTTATCTGATCGCGATCTTCTTCACGTCTCTTGTCCCGCTTCCCGCATTCGGATGGACCCCGGAATATGTGAAAGGATTGACCGGCTCGGCATCGGGTCTGTGGTTCGATACTCCACAATCGCTGATGGCGGCGGGATTCCTCTATTTCACTGCGGTCGGCATATTCGAATTGTATAGCCCAAAACTTGCGTCGAAAGTGACGATGGGTTCGAATAAACCTCTCTTGGGTTGAACTGAGCGAACAATATTCCTGTTCCCAACGTCTAACGAATAAGAAAAAAAATAGATCCTTAAATATGGAGCTGCAATGAAACTGATACTATCGTTTATGGTTGTATTGTCGCTTACAGGATATTCCCAAAGTTCGAAGGATTCATCGGATATACGGCTTGCCGTGACGAACTATGCGGACGGATGGTATGAAGGCGATACGCTGAAAATGACCAAAGCGATCCATCCGAGAATGACGAAACGGATCGTCGGATGGAGCCGGGAGTTCAAGAACAATCAGAATGTGCTGCAGGAATTGAATGCATTTCAGTTGATGGACGGGACTCAAAAAGGGATCGGCAAACGGATCCCGGCTGAACGCCGGTTGAAGAATGTCACGATCCTGAGCATGTATACAAATACCGTCAGTGTGAAGTTGGAAATGGCCGATTGGTTCGAGTATCTGCATCTCGGCCGATGGAACGGTGAATGGAAGATCATCAACTCTCTGTGGGAAATGAAACCGCAGGAATAATTCGTTCTTCTATAGGACGGATTGGCAATCCGTCCTACATTTTCAATGAGAACAAATGTGAAAGTGAACCATGAAAGCAAAATTCTACACGTGTGATGTCTTTACCGACCGGCAGTTCGGCGGGAATCAGCTCGCGGTCTTCCCGGATGCATCGGAAATCCCGGAAGCATTGCTGGAGCCGATCACGCGGGAGTTCAATTTTTCCGAGACAACATTCGTCTACCCGCCGAATGACCCATCGCACACAAAACGGGTGCGGATCTTCACACCCGGGGGAGAGCTTCCATTCGCAGGACATCCGACCATCGGAACAGCGGTCACGCTCGGCGTGATCGGTGCGATATCGTTAACCGGGAGTGAAACTAAGATCGTCCTTGAAGAGCTTGTCGGTCCGGTGCCGGTGACGATCCGTTCAAAGAACGGAGTCCCAGAATTCGCTCAGCTGACAGCCGCGAAACTTCCTGAATTCAATGATGCTGTTCCTTCTGCGGAGATCCTTGCTGAAATGCTTACGTTGAAACGGGATGAGATCGCTGATGAAAAGTATCCCATCCGATATGTCTCAGTCGGTTTTCCATTCCTGTATATTCCTGTGAAGGACAGGGAGACGATCGGCCGGATCAGGATCAATCTTCCCGTGATGGAGCGGTTGAAATTGAAAGAGGTTTTTGTCTTTACGGATGAACCGGAGCAGAACGATTTCCATTTCCGCGCACGGATGTTCGCGCCGCTCATCGGCATTACAGAAGATCCTGCGACGGGAAGTGCTGCAGCCTCATTCTCGGGATATCTCGCTGCAAAAGATGAACGGCAGAGCGGAACACTGAAATGGAATATCGAACAGGGATTCGAAATGGGGCGTCCGAGTCTGCTCTATATTGAAGCGGATAAAAAAGATGGAGCGATCACAGCTGTCCGTGTCGGCGGGAATGCGGTGATGGTGACCGAAGGGATGATCGATCTAAAAATTCTATAATT
>JBMOHT010000083.1:0-15488 GCA_049317705.1 Bacteroidota bacterium
TTCCGGCGGAATACGAACGATCCGGCAACGGTCGATGAATTTGCCAAACTCTTCACCCGTCCCGAACAGCTCGAGATGCTCTTCGTCCTGACATACTGCGACCTGTCCGCCGTGAATAAGAATGTCTGGAGCAGCTGGAAGGAATCGCTGCTGCAGGACCTGTTCCTGAAGACACGGCGAAGACTGACAGAGAACGAGACGCAGGATACCGATACCTTCACCTCACCGTACACTCCCGATGAACGTGCGGTGTTCGACAAAAGTATCGCATCGCTGGATATCGTCTCCACGCTCATTACGAACGAACGATCGAACAACCGCATCACCGTCATCACTCACAACGCACCGTATCTTCTGTCGACATTGTGCGGCGTTCTCTCCGCGAACGACATCAGCATCATCGATGCGACCATCTTCACGCAGGAGGACGGGATCGTGATCGATTCGTTCCGCGTGGTGAATGCGGCAACGAAACTCCCGCTCACAACGGAACAGGAATCCTCCGTCCGGACCGATCTCTATGCCGTGCTCACAAAGACCGAAACGCTCGAGCGACTGTTCGACCGGCACCATCGCCGATGGAAACGGCGGGCAAAGCCGCTCCTGCATCCTTCCATCCGCGTTGATGCGGCGTTCCACAACACGGAACGGCATACGATCGTGGATGTGTATGCTCCGGATATGACGGGATTTCTGTTCAAAATAACGCAGACACTCTCCGGTGCAGGATTGCAGATCGACTTTGCGAAACTCTCCACCCGCGGGGACGGTATCGTGGACTCATTCTATGTGAAAAATACGGAGGGAAAACCGATATCTTCTGAAGAAGAGAAACGGTATCTTCGTGAGAAGATCCTGCATACCATTCAACAATTGATGAACGTACAGCTTTAGAAGAAATTCAAAAATTATCAAATTTCAAGATTCCAAAATTATCCTTTCAAAGCATCAGTGACTCTAAAAAATCAAAATAATAAACCGATCGGCGTGTTCGATTCCGGTATCGGCGGATTGACGGTCGTCCGCGCATTGCTGGAGAAGCTGCCGAACGAGAACATCGTCTACTTCGGAGATACGGCGCGCGTTCCGTACGGATCGAAATCTCCGCAGGTCGTCCGGGAATACACGCAGGACGATACGGATTTCCTCCTCTCCAAAGATGTGAAGATGATCGTGGTGGCGTGCAATACAGTCTCCGCCGTTGCGCTTGATATCGTGCAGAAAAAAGCGAACCGTCCGGTCACCGGCGTGATCATCCCCGGCGCAGAAGCGGCGATCCATGCAACCAAGAACAAGCGGATCGGTGTGATCGGAACGATCGGCACAGTGAACAGCAATGCATACAAGAACGAATTGAAACGGCTGAATCATTCCGTGAATGTCTTCAGCAAGGCATGTCCCCTCTTCGTCCCACTGGTAGAAGAAGGGTGGCTGGATTATAAAGCAACGGAACTTGTCGCCAGCGAATATCTCTTTCCACTCACCACCGAGAAGATCGACACACTCATCCTCGGCTGCACGCATTATCCGCTGCTGAAGGATGTGATCGCGAAAGTGACGAAGGGAATGGTGACGCTCATCGATTCCGGCGAGGCAACGGCGGATGCGGTAGTGCAGATGCTCGATACACAGGGACTCCGGAACACCAGCAGCGAACAGCCGAACGTGCAGTTCTTCGTGAGCGATGCTCCCGAAAAATTCACCTCTGTCGGCGAGATCTTCCTCGGCAGAAAACTCGGCGTGGTCCGCCGCGTGAACATCGGCAAATGAACACAACAGCTATGAAACGAATCTTTCCCATCCTGCTTCTTGCATTCCTGTCGCTTTCCTGCGAAGAGGACAAATCCCTGGACCTGACGGGACGCGTCGCGTATATCGCTCTTGAAGGGGGATTCTACGGCATCTACGGCGACGACGGGGTCAGTTACGATCCTGTGAACCTGCCTGCGGATTTTCAGAAGGACAGTCTGCGGATACTCTTCAACGGCACGATCCTCACCGAACAGGCATCATACCACATGTGGGGAACATTGCTGAAGCTGAATAAGATCGAGCGGCTACGCTAAAAGATCATTCACCATAGAGAGCACGGAGAAGAGCAGTATTATCATCTTCACCAAGAAGACATGGAGAACACAGGAAAAATTATGAGAATCTTTCTGGTTATCCTTTTCACTGTCTTTTTCTGCACAGATTTCTGTAGCGCACAGCGCAAGGGTGATTTCTTTATCGGATACGGATTCGAATTCCCGAGCGGCGGATATCTATCGCTGAGGTATTTTCCCGTGGAGAAGATCGGTGTAGAAGTGTACACGAGCGCCTTCTGGTACATCTTCAATTACGGAGCGAGGATGAATGTCCACATCCAGAACGGTCTTCCGAATTCGTTCATCACCATCGGTTATTCGCATATGACGGCGTTCAATCCCGGCGCGGTGCATGATACGACCGGAGCCGAAAAATTATTCCTTCAGCGTTCGATGCAGGGGATCGATCTCGGATTCGGGCGTGAAGTTGAATATGATTTCAAACATTTTTCCTTTCAGCTCGGACCGACCTATGTGCTGACGCTTGAGGACGGCTATATTGATGCGCAGCGGAAGATCGTAACATACGAGGTGCCGACGATGTTCTCCTACTATTTCGTTGCCACACAGCTGGCGCAGCTGCCGGAGAAGAATCCGAAGCCGATATACATACGTCCGCAATAACGATATTCACCTCAGAGAACACGGAGGGCACGGAGAAGAGCAGAGTAATAGTGCACCTTTGCATCATCTATTTAGGCAAGTGTAATTCCAACTCAGCCTTTAATTCCGCGACATTTTCCTTGCTGATCACCGCCAGAACCCCAGGTTTTTCCTTTAAAAATCCATAATCACTAACTGAATGCTGCGTTAAAAAAATGATCTTTGCCGAAATGTCGTTTGCCGTGATCTCTTCCGCGGCAGCGATGCCGTCCTTCTGCGGCATCGCGATGTCCATTACGACAAGATCGGACGGCGACTCTGAGTAGGATGTCACCGCCTCATTTCCGTCGGAACATTCCCTCAGTTCGATCTTTTCCCGCGTGACGAATCCGATCACACGGCGGACGAGAGACCGGATGCTCTTGTTATCATCCACGATCATTATTTTCATTCTATCTCCTGCAGCCGATCCATTCTCTCCTGTTATTTGACAAGATTCATCTTGATGCGCCGTACGAACCCTTCGGCGCGGATCTCACAGAGATAGAATCCGGACGCACGGTTCGTACCTGAGAATTGCACGGAATATCGTCCGACCTGATGATCACGATCCACCGGCGTTTCGACGAGTCTTCCAAGCGCATCGAAGATCCGCATCGTCACATGACCACTCACCGGAACGGCATAGGCGATGGTCGTGGATGGATTGAATGGGTTAGGAAAATTCTGATCCAGAGCGTATTCTGTCGGAAGTGCGTTGGTATTCCCCGTGACCGAAAGAACACTGAGCGAAACAAGTGAACTATTGCTGCTCTTATTCCCATGGATATCCACCGCTTTGACGATGTAATAATAATTCGTATTCGATTGGACCGAACCGTCCTGATAGAGAGTATCTCCGACGGCGGCGATCATATTCTGTTCGGCGGGAATAAATGAAGGAGTGGTGCCACGATAGATCTCATATCCGGCAAGATCCTCTTCGAGATTCTTCTTCCAGTGCAGGCGGACCGAACCGCCGGAGAACGCACCGGCCGGTATCTGCGGAGGATACGGCGGAAGATTGTCCACCGAGTAGCCGCTGTCGATGTTGGAATACCAGACAACCGGAGGAATTGATGTAAAATTTCCATACGCCGCCATAAAATAATTCCGGGCGGTCCCTTGCTTTCCTGAATCACTGATCGTCGGGGTAACCTTTGAATACCTGTCTACATTCTGCGGAGCGATCTCGGCTACCTGTTCCCAATAGATAGGAACTCCGGCGGACGTTCTTTGGTCCAGATCGATCAATGTTCCATCTTGTCCGGCTGTCTCAATGCTTCCGATCAACACTTTTTTCCCTTCCGGTACCATCGTTGGTGTTAAACCTCTATACAACCGGTACATTCCTGAACTGTATTGACTCGGAGGGGGATTTATTTCGCGCCATGATGCATTGAAGAGTACCGACACTTTCCCGCCCTGGTCATTGATAACGTCCTTCACTCCCATCATACCCGGACCATTGAACCCGAGATATCCGTTGCGATCAAGCATCTTAATCCGGAACGTCTTATCGAGCAGATTGATATACGCAATGAAGATATTCCCTCCCGGCCCAACAACACAATCGAGAAGCGAAATATTTTTGATGCTGTGGATCCTTCCGACAGGATTGAACCATTGACTAGTCCCCTGATTGTTCAGTTTTTGAGCATAGATTCCTTGTGATTCTTCTACAAGTGGAAAAACAAATCCGGAATTCTGCATGACCGGAGGTAAAAAATATATGCTATTACTATTATAATTCGCCGACACTTGGGTACCGTTGATGATCCACATTGGTGCATCACCCGAAGAGTAACGCTGGGAATACACCTGTGTCTTCCCCTGCTGTAACGAATTTCTCTGGTCAATCCAGGTGACAATGACTCCTCCCTGGTCATCACGCACGATCGCCGGTTTGGATTGATTCCCCGGATAGAGGCAAACAACCTTTCCCGTATCCGATATCCACGGCATCATGATCTGTCCAAAAGGGGTGACGTTGATCTTAAAAAGGAAGATATCACTGCCGCTGGCACTTCCGTACCTCGTATCATCAAAAGCAAAATACCATTGATCGGATGAATAAACGATATCCGTCAAAGTATGATTAGAGAATTTATCGGCGTACAATGATACCGCGCTTTCGGTCGCGAGCCTGCGCTCTCCTGATGGATTGATCAGCTGCCAGAATAATGAATCACTTCGTTCATATAAAACGGCTAAACCTCCGTTTCCATCTTCGCTGGTTTTGATCTTCATGACAGCTGATGGAAATTTTTTAGTTTGCACGGAAATCCCTCCGTCCTGCCAAAGGATGTCTCCAACAAGATTGATCCTCTGAACTTTGACCGGATAATCGGAACCGGAGAATTCTCTCCATGTCACAAAAAAATTCCCTCGTGATTCTGTAATATTGGACAGGCTGGTCGAATTCGTCGTCACGGTTTTTCCGCTCGATCCATACATCATCGTTCCGCCTGAATTGATCCGTTGCAGCCGTATTCCTCCATTCGCATAACAAAAAAGAACTCCTCCGGCTCCATCGCTGACAGCATTAAACCTCCCTCCATTAATACCTTCTACTCCCACTCTTGGCATGACCGAATAATCATTGAACATCTTTGCGCCGTTGCTGTATACTTTTTGGAAATACAATGTGTCCCGTATAAAGCCAATGCCTGGTTCATATGCCGCAGAATATACGATCCAATATGAACCGAGATCGGAGGGAATGATTTTGGAATACGATACATATGATAATTGGCCAAAATTGGAAGGCAGAATGCCTCCAACCACCAATCCTTCTTCGAACTCATTATGCGGCCATTCAACTTGTGCCGATGCCTGCACAGAGATGAACATGATGACTGCAAATAATAGCGATTGCTTCATACTTCCTCCAAGAGTAAATGGAATATTGATTGACGTTCTTGAAAGAAGATAAAAAGGTCTGATGCGCGGGGTAATAGAGCGATGTACTCAATTGTGGAATGAGTACGTGTACTTAGGAATGGTCAGATGTAGTCCACCTTAAAGGTGGACTACATCTTATTCTGGAGGAGTGTTTTGTTTTGAAGTGCAAACTCGAGCAGTTTATTGTAACCGGAGAGTTTGAGTTTAGCCGCGATATTTACGCGGTGGTTCTGCACTGTGCGCGGACTGACGAAGAGGGCTTCAGCGATCTGTGCGCTGGTCTTATTCTGTGAAAGAAGTTTCAGGACTTTTTTCTCGGCCAGGGTCAATTCCTTCAACGCATCCGCCGGAGATGCTGAGGGAGTTTTCGATGATGTCAGAAGAAGTTCGGTGAGTGCAGGACTGATGAATCGTTTTCCGGCAAGAACATGTTCGATACATTTCACGATCTCCGAAGCGATGCTGTCTTTCAGCAGATATCCGAACACTCCCGCATCGAGCGCTTCCTGAAGATAGGCGTTGTCATCGAACATCGTCAGGATAATGATGCGCGTTCTCAGTTTCTCCTGCCGCACGACCCTCGCAATTTCCAGTCCGGAACGTTTCGGCATGGAGACATCGAGCACTGCGACCGAGGGTTTCATCCGGCGGATCTGTGCGAGTGCATCCTCCCCGTTGGAAGCAGTACCGCAGACCGACCATCGCGGGTCGGTACGGATGATGTTCATCAATCCTTCGGCGAAGACCGGATGATCATCTGCGATGAAAATGGTGTGCTGTTTAGCCATGAAGAGGTATGGTGATGGTGATCTCTGTTCCTTGATCTGCCGCTGACCGGAGAGTGATGGATCCGTTCAATAACCTGGTCCGCTCCTTGAGACTCGTCATTCCCAATCCTTCGGAAGCATTTGCGTTGATGTCGAATCCTCTCCCATTATCCCGTGCGGTAAGGAGAATGTCCGAATTTGTCCGCGTTAATGCAATCACCGCTTCGGACGCGTGAGCGTGTTTGATGATATTATTGACGATCTCCTGAACGATCCGGAACAGATGAATCTCCTGCTCCGGATCTTGCAGCTCGAGCCCGTCCTGAATGGTGACTGTCAATCTCGTTCCCGTGGTCTTCCCTGCCGTGTCCGCCATGGAAAGGAGCGCACGTTTCAATCCCAGCCGCTCCAGCTGATGGGGATGAAGATTGGATGAGATCGAGCGGATCTCTCGGACAGCCTCTTTGGTCATCTCGACGGCCGTGACGATGTCCTCGGTCTTCCTCCGTTTGGCGGCAAGGAACAGCTGCAGTGTATTGCTGATGATGAGCAGATTCTGGCCGATGCCGTCGTGAAGTTCTCCTGCGATCCGTTTTCGTTCCGTTTCCTGGGAGTCGATCAGCTGTTTTGCAACATTCCGTTGACGCTCCTGTTCCTTCCGCAATCCATTCACTGTTCTGCGGACATACCAGGCAACCATCAAGACGATCGACGCGCCAACGCTTATCCGGAACATGAAGGTCGCCCAGAATGGAGGAAGGATGGTGAACGTCAACGGCATGCTTTCCGTCTGCCATGACCCGTCATCGCCGGAGGCGCGGACCCGGAACGAATATTCTCCCGGCGAAAGATTGGCGAACGACACAGTCGTCCGGTTCTCGGTTGCGATCCATCCGCTGCTGGTCCCTTCAAGCAGATACTGATAATGCACGCGTTCAGGGTGATCGAAGATGAGAGCAGCAAATGTCACGGTGATACTGTTCCTGTTGTACGGAAGTGTTACCGCCCTCACTCCGGAGGCATCGCCGATCAATCGATCATCGGCACCGGGAATGCTGATATCGGTGACGGTCAGCCGAGGGACCGGCTGTTGTTGTGTGAAACTCTTCGGCGAGAATCTCAAGAATCCGTCCGAACTGCTGAAGAGAAGATCGCCGTTCTTCATGAGTGCGGAGTATCCGAAATTGAATTCATACCCGTTCAGTTCATAGGTGAGATCGTACCGGCGCACCTCATTGCTCACGGGAATGAACTGCATCAGCAGTGAATGGGGTGCTCCGAACCAAACGGAACCGTCAAGATCGATCACCGGCTGAAAACAGAAGAGATCTTTCCGGTTGATTCTCGGGAGCAACCGGGGAGATCCGTCAGCACCGACGGTAATACTGAGAAGACCGGATGTTGTTCCGACCCACAATGTTCCGTTTGAGTCCTTCACAAGATAGGTCGATGCATTCATCGGATCGTCCGGATGCGACGGGTTGGCGAGGAATGTCGAAAAGGAATTCCTTCGTCTGTCCCACCGCTGCAGACCGTTTCCGAAGGTGAGCCAATATGTTCCTTCGGCGCCCGGGCAAATATCACCGATATAGTCCGACATCGGTCCGGAACCGGCTCCACGACGGATGGACTGCACGATGAGTGTCCGCGCATTCCGTGCTTCATTGGAAATGATGTTGATCCCGCCACCCCAGGAGATCGCGATGATATCGCCCGATGGATCGACGATGATCTTCTTGAAGTAATTGGAAGTGACCGCATTGTCGCCGCCGGAAGCAGTGAAGGATTCAAAACGGAGCGCGTCTCCCGGAGTGAACTTCTCCGGTATCCGTGTCCTGATCAATCCGTCACCCCACGTTGCGATCCAAAGATTATTGTCGCGGTCCGGTGTACAATGAATGACGTTCACATCCCTGCGGGGTGCGAGCGCATAGTGATACATCCGTCCTCTTTTGTCGCGCACAGAGAGTCCTACGGAGGTGGAATACCATTCATTCCCATGTGAGTCCTCCCACACATTGTTCACAGAATTCGTCGGCAGAGTATTCTTTTCCGCAGGATCGCGCGCGATCTTGCGGAAACGCGGCGGAGCAACCGAGTACGAGTTCAATCCTTTCTGTGTTCCGAACCAGCAAAGGTCGTCATCAAAATCATCGATGAACAGAATAGTATTGTTCGAAATGGATGAAGAGCTGTTCGGGTCATTCGCATGCAGCACGGTGCGGGCTGACGATGGCTCGTATTCAATGAGCCCGTTGAGCGTTCCGATCCAAACGATGGAATCCTTATAGATGTGGATGGACGGGACCGCCATCATCGTTGACAGCGGCCGGGGGAATCGGCGCGTGATACGTTCGATGGAAAAGGTAGCTGCGTCGATCTTCAGCACGCCTTCACCGCCGGTCGCCGCCCAGATGGACCTGCCGTTATCCGCTACTGCAAGACCATGCACTTGAAGGTGGTAGAGTGAGCGTTTCATCGGAGCAAGGAATGTTCCTGCAGCAGGGTCGAACAGGAATATCCCTTTTGAGAACATCGCAAGCCAGAGTCTTCCGTTCGCATCCTCGCGGATCTTATTCACACGATTGTCGTTCGGTTCATCCTTCAACCCTGCGCTGATGCGGTATTCTTTCCCGCCGTGTCCGTCCGAATTCAGAAGGACGATGCCGTTGTACGTTGCAAACCAGACACGTCCCCGGGAATCGCGGTACGCGCTGATGCAGCCGATGGAATCGAACCCATGACTCGCGGAAAAATTCTCGATCCTTCCCGTACGGTAATCATACGAATCGATACGTCCGGATGTCTCAAAGAAAAGGATGCGGTTTGCGTCGAGGGAAAAACAGGAACTATAATCCGTACTCAACGTGCGAAACGAAGCCGTATCATACGGGAACCGCTGAAAGACAGAACCGTTGAACCGATGAATACCGTTGGGAGTGCTGATCCAGATGAATCCGTTGGAATCACGGGCAGCACCCGTGATGAGATTCGATGAAAGTCCGTTGCGCGTTGTATATTGCACGAATACCGACCGATGCTGACGCGCAGACAATGACACAGTGAGGATCATCAACAGACAGAACAGAACGACAGACCGTATGTTCCTGAGGGTGATCATCCCCGACCGTTCCCTATAAACTCATCCAATAGCTGATCTTCACCACATAGACATTGTCCGGCATGGCGTGGAGGAATGTATTCTCCAGATTTGTTGAGAGATCGGTATCATATCCGCCGCGCTGGAAGAATGAGCGGCCGTGCGACCAGACGAAATAGAATGTGCTTCCTTCGCGGTATTCCCAGCGGAGAACGACATTCGTCTGCAGCGATGTGCTGTTGAAATCACGGTTTCCCGTATAATGATACGGCGTCAAGCCCCGCTGCGGATTCAGCAGCGCATACGTGAGCGTATCGTAATGCCCTTTTGCCCAGAAGAACTGATTGTAGATCTGCAGCGACAGATCGTGCGTGAACAGGATCGAACTGCGGAGCGTCAGATCGAGTCCGTCCACATCCCGCTTGCCGTACACTGCCGCGGGATCGACCTTCGCGAATGACACGAGCGAATCGGTCACCGGTGTGACGAATCTGTCCAGATCGCGTTCAACTGCGAAAGCAGTTGAGAGGGTGAATTCCATTGACGTATTCGGACGAAGAAGAACGGATGCCTCGGACGTCGATGTATATCCGTTGTTGTTGAATGAGCGGAACTGTTCCTCGGCACTCACGATCACCGATCTGCGTGAATCGCTTTCAATTTCACCGCGGAGATAATAACTTGCAGGAATATGATAGACGCCGTAACCGCGGGGTTCATACGGATCCTGTCCTCCAAGTGAATACGAGGCGGAACCGTTGACCTCCCAAAAATTCACCAGTTGACCGGACGCATTCACCGATAATTCCCTGAAGAGCGTCATCCGGTCATAATTCCACCGCAAATGAAGATTGGTGCTGAACGTATAACTGCGGAAGAATTCTCCGGGAGTATAATCCCGGTAGGCTCCATTGAGTCCGAAACCGTAATCATTCGGCGAACGGAAGAATCCGAGATCGTTGATGAAATATTTCTTCGACGTGAAATCGAATCCTGCTCCGTACGTCCAATCCCCGCTCACCTTCCCGATATTCAATTTTCCGGCGGAGCCCTGCTGCATGAACGGCTGTGATCGGACACGGTGGAATTTGTCGATATATTTCGTTCCGTGTGAGACGGCAAGGAATCCGTTCATCCGGTATTTGCTGCTATCGAATTTCACATCCCAGTCCGTCCCCGCAGTGTACGCAGGAGAACTGCCGTCCCGCGACGTGCCGGTGACGATCGCGCCGATATTTGAATTTCCCCAGAAGTCCTGCTTCACGCGGAAGAGATTGTATGATGCGCTTGGTTCAGCGCGGAGTGAACGGACCGAACCGAGTGTATCGCGGTACGAGAACTGTTCCTCATCCGACAGACCGGTGAGGATGCCGATGGAAGTTCCGCCGTCGGTCTTCCCCGAAAATTTTGCGGCGCCGAGGATCGTTGCGGTACGCGGCTCTTCAGTGATGATCGTTCCATCCGCCGGAAGTCCGACGCCGATCGGTCTGCCGATCCTGCGCGAGTAAAAGAGTCCTGGACCGAAATCGCCGCCGAACGTGACGAAGCGGAGGATCTGCGTCCCTTCGATGAAGAACGGCCGCTTCTCCGGATAGAATGTCTCGAACGTCGTCAGATTCAGTACGGCAGGATCCGCTTCGACCTGGGCGAAATCGGGATTGATGGTGGCATCGAGCGTGAAGTTCGACGTGACACCGTATTTGATATCCACTCCAGCATTCGGACGGATCTTCTCGATCTTCACCCGCTCCGTTGTCTGCGGATAATGTTCAGAAGTACCGACTCCGTAGGGAAGTACCTCAAGCAGTTTTGGAACATGAATATCAGCCATTCCGGACATCGTCCCGAATTCCGACACAAAACCATCATGCTTTTTGCTCATCAGATTCCAATTGGTCTCTTCTTGTTTTCGGGAGATCCTTCGCACGCCATTCATTCCCCAGACATCATTCCCTTCGGTAAAACGGATCTGTGAAAGCGGGATCTTCATTTCAACACTCCAGCCGTTCGGCAGCATCTGCGTTGACGTTTCCCAGACCGGATCCCAGGAGAAATCTTCATCTTTGCCGTCGTTGTAGATCAATTCGTCGGACTTGCTTCCGGAAGGAAGCACGATGAAGACAAATGCGGTCTGACGGTCATAATAACTGTCGAAACCGATACCGAACCAGTCGGATTCGGGAATATTATCCCGCCGTGCAAGACGCGAGACGATGCTGTCGGGGTTTGAATCGTACATCATTGCATACACATAAATATTATGATCGTCATATAAGATCTTGAACTCTGTCCGTTCCGATTCCGGCGCACCGTCCGACGGTTCGCGCTGGACAAATCCTGAGGCCGTATTTGCGTTTTGCCAGGCAGCGTCATTTCCATGACCGTCTATCACCGGCGGAACGGCTGTCCTGACCGCTTTAATTGTGCCTGTCTGGCCCGACAGAATGGAAACAGTGATCAATGCCGCTGCGAGAATTTTTTTATAGCTCATAGGATAGATAAGGGAATAAATGGACGAATAATGCGTTGTAATAACGGTAATCCCGATAGGAAAGGCAAGCAAAAGGCATATTTTTGGGACAATTGTCAACGCATCTTGACGGGAAGTTTTTGTTTGTGAAATGGGGACATTCATAGTACATTCACGCATATGAAAAACGGATTTTTTCTCCTCGGTCTCCTCTGTTCCCTCATCCTCACCGGCAGCGGTCAATCCTTAAAATATAAAGGTCCCGATCCGCGGAAATCGATCACACAGTACACCCATGAAGTGTGGCAGTCGGATAACGGACTGCCGCAGAATTCTGTGGAAGCGATCAAGCAGACGAATGACGGTTTCCTCTGGCTCGCAACTCAGGAAGGACTTGTCCGTTTCGACGGTGTGCAGTTCACCGTCTTCGATAAGAACAACACACCGCAGATCAGACACAACCATATCGTCTCCCTCGCTCTCGATACGAACGGAACGCTCTGGATCGCCACACTCAGCGAAGGACTCGTTACGTATGCGGACGGCATCTTCAAAAATGTTTCGAACACTCCGCAGCTCATTGGAACGCAGACCCGTCATCTCTATGCGGATGACAAGGGTGCGATCTGGGTCTCCACACGCGACAGCGGTCTGATCAGGATCGATCCCCAATCCGTCACACATTACACAAAAGAGAACGGATTGGTCAGCAACAACATCTGGGAAGTAACGCAGGATATCAACGACCGCATCTGGGTCGCGGCGGACGGCGGAGTGACCGTCATCGATAAAGGATCGTTCCTCTCCTTCACCGAAAACGACGGACTGGCAGCGAAAGAAAGTTACGGACTGCTCGGCACACACAACGGCGAGATGTGGATCGGCGGGCGGAAGGGACTTCAGAAATTCTCATTGGTCAACGGTCAATTGAATCTTCTTCTTGGTCTCACGAAGAATGACGGACTCCCGGGACTCGGTGTGTATGAGATGATCACCGATCAGCAGGGCAACATGTGGATCGCCACCAACAAAGGGATCGCCCGGTATTTTATGGGACGGCTGACGGCATTCACCGACACGGACGGACTCTCAGAACGGCTGGTGAATTCCGTCTTCATCGACCGCGAAGGAAATCTGTGGGTCGGTACCGACGGCGGCGGATTGAATGTTCTGAAGGACGGTATCTTCACGTCGTTCACCGTAAAGGAAGGATTGCCGGCGAACAATACGTGGACACTCTTTGAGGACCGTCAGAAGAATCTTTGGATCGGCACCGACGAAGGACTTGTCCTCTTTGAACAGGGAAAAGGGATCAAGCGGATCTATAACAAGAAGGATGGTCTCTCGCACGGCATCGTCTGGACGATCACGCAGGATAAGAACGACGCGATCTGGGTCGGCACGATCAACGGTCTGAACAAGATCGTCAAGGAAAAGATCGTTCCCCTTCCCGATGAACTGAAGCTGGAGAATGAGTCCATTCAAACCAGTTTTACTGACGGAAACGGCGATCAATGGTTCGGCACCTCGGGTTCAGGACTGTTCAAGGTCTCCAATAATAAAAAGATCCCCATCGCCTCCGGCAACGGCAACACCAGCCAATTCATCAATGTGATCATGGGGGACCATTCCGGGAACATCATCGTTGGAACGGACGGCGACGGACTGCTGATGTTCCGCAACGACACTGTTCGCGCGCGCTATACGATGAAGGACGGGCTTCCGTCGAACTTCATCAACTCGCTGTACGTCGATTCGCTGGACAATATCTGGGTCGGAACACTCGGGCAGGGACTGTGCATCTTCGACCGGAAGACATTCCTTACATTCACCACAAAGAACGGAATGTTCGACGACGTGATCTACCAGATCCTTGAGGATAATTTCCACCGGATGTGGTTCTCCTGCAACCGGGGGATCTTTCAGATCGAGAGGAAACAGTTCATCGATGTGATGAACGGAACGTCCGATCATCTCGTGTACACTGCGTATGGAAAAGAGAACGGGATGAGCACATCGGAATGCAACGGCGGTGTGGCTCCCGCCGGAATGAAAGCATCCAACGGGAATATCTGGTTCCCAACCTCTCGCGGTGTTACGATGGTCGATCCGAAGAACATCACCATAAACACACAGCAGCCGCTCGTTGTGATCGAGGACCTGCGGGTGGACAATGAATCCATCGGCAGAATGTCCGCCGCCGTCATCCCGCCGGGAAAACAGCGGTTCGAATTCCGTTTCACCGGACTCAGTTTTGACGGTCCGAAGAAGGTCCGGTTCAAAGTGATGCTCGAGGGATACGATAAGGAATGGGACGATGTGAAGTACCGCCGAGCCGCCTATTACTCCTATCTGCCTCCCGGTGAGTACACATTCAAAGTGATCGCAGCGAACAGCGACGGCGTATGGAATATGGAGGGCGCCTCCTTCCCGTTCGTCGTGCAGGCACATTTCTATCAGACGAATATCTTCTATCTCACCCTCGTCATCATCGTCACGCTGCTTGGTTTCGTGATCTACCGCTGGAGAATGCGCGCAATCCGCGAGAGAGAACAGCAGCTGGAGCGGCTGGTGGAGGAGCGGACCAAGAATCTCACCGAAGCGAACGATGCAAAATCGCAGCTGCTCAGTTTTGTGGCGCACGATTTAAAAACGCCGCTGATCACCATCAACAGCATCGCACAGGAGATCAAGAAGTTCGAAGTGGATGTCCATTTCCGCGGCTACCTGGAACTGGTGGAACAGAATTCGAAACGGATCGTCACACTCATCTCCGAGATCCTCAACATCACGGCGATCGAGAGCGGAAAATTCCAGTTCACGATGGAACCGATGAACATCGCGGATATTGCCGGGCTGGTCGTGGACGGATATCAGGTCGCCGCCGTGAGGAAGGAACAGCAGTTGAAATATGTCGTGGATGACAATGAGCAGTGCATGGTGATGGCGGATTCTTCCAAACTGCAGGAGGCGATGGAGAACCTGGTGAACAATGCCATCAAGTATTCACCGCGCGGCGCAGAGATCGGTGTGTTCGTCGGAAGGAAGGACAACATCGTCCGTTTCTCGGTGAGCGATCAGGGTCCGGGCATCACCGAACAGGAACAGCAGCAGCTCTTCAAGAAGTTCAGCGTGCTCACCGCAAAACCGACCGGCGGCGAGATCGCGACCGGACTCGGACTTGCCATTGTGAAAGAGATCATCGACGCGCACAAAGGAAAGATCTTCGTGGAAAGTACTCCGCCGAAAGGAAGCACGTTCGTGATCGAACTGGAATACCACAAGCAGTAAGCAAAAATGGAACACGGATTTGACGGATCAGACGGATCTGCACAGATCGACAAAAAATAAAATATTTGATTGAAGCCATAACTCACAATCATTACTTCGCTTTTTGTACACTCTGCGTTCATTGCGGTCTCCCCGCCTGTCCGACGATATATCTCTTTAGGTCAGTCGAGAAGGTGCGGTGAATGCATTTAAAATGCAACGGCCTGCCGACGGCAGGCCCTGCAATA
>JBMOHT010000084.1:0-15359 GCA_049317705.1 Bacteroidota bacterium
AGAAACATTCTGTCTTGAACAGACGATGCGCTGGTTCGGACCGAACGATCCTGTCAGTCTTTCAGACATCCGACAAGCAGGTTGCACCGGTATCGTCACTGCGCTCCATCATGTTCCCAATGGAACTGTCTGGTCGGTCGAAGAGATCATGAAACGAAAGAATGAGATCGAACAGGCGGGAATGGTCTGGAGTGTCGTGGAAAGTGTTCCGGTCCACGAAGATATCAAAACGCAGAGCCCGGGATTCGAAAAATATATCGAGAACTATAAGCAGTCCATAAAAAATCTTGCACAGTGCGGCGTTGTCAATATCACGTATAATTTCATGCCGGTGCTGGACTGGACGCGGACGAATCTTGCTTATACCGTGCCGGACGGAAGTAAAGCGCTCCGGTTTGAACGCGCAGCGTTCATTGCATTCGATGCATTATTGCTGAAGCGTCCCGGTTCGGAGAAGGAGTTTTCACGCGACGAGATCGAACGGGCGGAACGGTGCCTTTCTGCAATGACTGCCGATGAACGCAAACTGCTCGAACGGAACATCATCGCCGGACTTCCCGGAAGCGAAGAATCATTCACGCTGCAGCAGTTCCAGGCAGCGTTGGACAAATACAAGAGTATCGATGCGGACCGGCTGCGGAAGAACCTGATCCATTTCCTGAAAGAAGTTGTTCCTGTTGCGGAATCGTCCGGGGCGGTGATGTCCATCCATCCTGATGATCCTCCATACAATATCCTCGGCTTACCTCGAGTGGTGAGCACCGCCGATGATTTCCGTCAATTGGTCGTTGCCGTTCCTTCGGTCACCAACGGACTCTGTTTCTGCACCGGTTCATTCGGAGTCCGCGCGGATAATGACCTTCCTGCGATGGTGAAGCAATTCGCTGAACGGATCCACTTCATCCATCTGCGGAACACGACTCGAAATGCGGACGGCGACTTCTACGAGGATAACCATCTTGAAGGTGATGTGGATATGTTCGCCGTGATGACTCAACTGGTGACGATGATGCAGCACCGCAAAGTCTCTATCCCGATGCGTCCCGATCATGGCCATCAGATGCTCGATGATCTGAAGAAGAAAACGAATCCCGGATATTCCGGTATCGGCAGACTACGCGGACTTGCGGAACTCAGGGGTCTCGAACTGGGTATCATCCGTTCAATCAAACACTAAAAAGGAAAGAACAATGAAAAAATTATCATTCGACGATCTGAAAGGAAAGGTCTGCGTCATCACCGGCGGCGGCGGAATTATCGGCAAGTCGCTCTGTGAAGGACTCGCTTCCGCCGGCGTGAATATCGCGGTGATCGATCTGGTGAAATCCGCCGCAGATTCTCTTGCTGCTGAACTTCGTAAGGATTTCAATGTCCATTCCATCGGAGTGGAGGGAAATGTGCTCGACAAGGAATCGCTGGTCAAAGCGAAGCAGGAGATCAACACAGCACTCGGAACGATCGACATCCTGATCAATTGTGCTGGGGGGAACAATGCCAAAGCGACCACGAAAGATGAATTTGTGAACAACGACGGCAGCAATCTCGAACGATCCTTCTACGGATTGGACATTGAAGGATTCCGGAAAGTGTTCGATCTGAACTTCCTCGGGACGATCCTCCCGACGATGGTCTTTACCACGGATATGGTAGAAAAAGGAGGCGGTTCGGTCCTGAATATCTCGTCCATGAACGGCTTCCGGCCGCTGACGAAGATCCCCGCATACTCCGCGGCGAAATCTTCCATCAACAATTTCACTGAGTGGCTGGCGGTGCATCTTGCCAAGACGAACATTCGTGTCAATGCGATCGCTCCCGGCTTCTTCCTGACCAATCAAAACCGTTTCCTTCTCACCGATGAAAAGACCGGCGAACTGACTGCGCGAGGACACAAGATCCTCTCCGGAACGCCGATGGGAAAATTCGGCGAGCCGGATGATCTGCAGGGTGCAGCATTGTATCTTCTCTCCGATATCTCAAAGTTCGTTACAGGCATCATCATACCGGTGGACGGCGGGTTCAACGCCTATTCCGGCGTCTGATGATATGATAGGATATCGATGAGCACACATACAATACATGCCTTACGGTGGTTCACCGTTTGTTCGGTGATCGTTCTTTCGCTGCAATTCATTGCAGCGCAGGATTCCGCTTCCGTAAAAGGGAAACAGCGGTTCCAATCCGCTATTGATGCATTTCTGAAAGAAGATTCCATCCAGCCGCCGCCGATGCGCTCCATTGAATTCATCGGGAGCAGTATCTTCAGGAAGTGGGAAAAATTAAAAGAAGATATGGCGCCGCTGCCGGTCTATAATCGTGCATTCGGAGGTTCTCGAACCCATGAAGTGCTATATTATATGGACAGGATCGTTCTTCCGTATCAACCGAAGTTCATTGTCTATTATTGCGGCAGTAATGATGCCGGCGGATCGGTGCCCGTGGACAGTATCACAGGGAATATCACGGCGTTCTTCCAAAAGGCAGAACAGAAACTCCCCGGAGTGAAGATCTTTTTTGTCTCCGTGAATAAAGCTCCTTCACGGAAAGCGAAATGGAGCGCGATCGATTCGGTGAATGCGTTTGTGAAGAACTATTGTTCCCTCGTGAAGACAAGAAGATTCATCGATGTGAATCCCGTACTGTTCGATTCCACAGGTTCACCGAGGATGGAACTGTATCTTGATGACAAACTCCACTTCAAGGATGACACCTATCGTGAGTTTACAAAGATCATCAAACCGATACTCCTGAATGAATGGAAATAAATCGCACTATTCATCGAAGGGACAAGATCGGTAAGTATCAGAAGCATTTGCAAACCCGCTCGGATAATCACATAATATTAATGTCTATGATTTGAATATGTTTTGTGTGTTATCGGCTGCCCTAGGGGTTTTGCGAGAGATCAATTTTCAGTTTATCAGAAGTTTCATTCAATTTATATAAGGACCATGATGAATTCCGTAAACCCCTGCATGTATTGCTCCAACGACAGCCGCTTGACCGATCTGATGATCCCGATATGCGAGTTGGAGATGTCCACAGTATATCTTTTTAAAGAACAGACGTATCACGGCCGATGTGTCGTTGCGTTCAACAGAGGACACAGGAACGAATTGTTTGAACTTTCCGATGAAGAAAGGAATGCATTTATCCGCGATGTGTCGCGTGTAGCCTCAGCGGTCCACACTGCGTTCTCTCCCCAAAAAATAAATTATGGTGCGTACGGAGACAAGATGCCGCATGTGCATTTCCATATCGTACCGAAGTACGAGTCCGCCCCTAAATGGGGGAGCACGTTCGATATGATGCCCGATACCAGGAATTACCTTAGGGATGAAGAGTATTCAGAAATGATCGAAATGATTCGCATACAACTGAAGGGCTGATCCTTTCCGGCAGGTATCAAGGTAATAAAGTGTTTCTATGGTTCCCAAACCCTGTTTGGGAATCGCTGTTTCAAGCTCCGCTAGTGTTCTAGCTCCCAATCTCTGTTTGGGAACCGCTGTATTTCTTAATATCATCGGTCTGTTTGTAAATCCTACCAAATAGTCTCAAAAGCTGTTCCCTTGTGTGATATGCATTCGTTTTGTCCGTTGCTATTTTTCGATTGTACAATTACCTTGAAAAGAATGGCATACCATGAGGATGGTATGTGGGATTGCGCTGTAAATGAAAACCTCATAACGGCATACGCGTGTATGAGTTTTTTTGTATTTGCAAGGGGGGATTATGGAAACGACAGAGAACGATAAAATTGATTTTGACCGATTTGAATCCGCCATGGAGGTTGGGAATTTAGCGTGGTGGGAAATGGATTACAAGACCGGTGCCGTTCGGTTCCATCGACGGAAGACCGACATGCTTGGGTATGATCACAGATCATTCCATCATTATACTGATTTTACGAATTTGCTCCACCCGAATGACCATGAGATCTCCATGCAGGCGATGCGCGATCATCTTATGGGAAAGGTACCGACGTATCAAGTTGATTATCGGATCAAAAACAGCAATGGTGTATATCATTGGTTCCATGATATCGGGAAAATAAGCAGACGTGACGACCAGGGGAATCCCGTCACGATCTCAGGGATCGTTATAGACATCACGGAACGCAAACGGGCAGAGGAACGGGTCCGCTATCAATCAAAATTGTTGGCACAGGTGAATGACGCGGTGATCGCCACAGATGAAAAATATTGCATCACCTACTGGAACGAATGTGCCGAGAGAATGTACGGATGGAGAGCAGATGAGGTGATCGGCAAACACAGTAAAGATGTGCTCCGCACTGAATTTGAGAACACGCAACGTGAAGAGGCGGTCCGGGAATTGATGGCGAATGCCAGAGCGGCAACGTCCGGAACCCAGGCACATAAGAACGGATCGCGGATATATTTCGAAGCGAGTACCATCGCTGTGCTCGATGATGACAAGAATATCCTCGGCTATGTCTCCGTCAACCGGGATATTACCGAACGGAAGATGGCGGAAGCAGCATTGATGGAAAGTGAGAATAAATATCGTCTGCTGTTCAACTCCAATATTGACGGCATATCGATATTCTATATCAACAGTGATGAGACCATTTCTCCTATCGTCAACGCCAACCGATCTGCCGCCGAAATGCTTGGGTATACGTTGGATGAGATCATCGGCAAACATCCTTCGGAATTCGAAGTGCACGAGACCAAGGACGTTGTTCTCAGCAGGATGATCGAGATAAAGAGCAAAGGATCTGCACTATTTGAGACCGAGCTGATCCATAAGAACGGAAGCAGGTTCGCGGTTGAGATCAATGTTACCGCCATTAAATACAACAAACGGCCGGCGTTAATGAACATCGTCCGTGACATCTCCGCGCGTAAACGAGCTGAAAGTGAATTGCGTCATTACGCAAAAGGATTGTTTGCATTATTGCAGTCGAGTCAATCCATCTCCACATCTCTGGATATCGAAACGGTACTCCAAAAATCCACCGATAATATCATCGAATTGACGGACCTGCAGAGTGCTGCGATCTATACCTTTGAGGATGGGGCCTTACGTCTCGGTGCAACCTCTCCGGCATTGCCTCCGAATTTCCCGGAAGAATATCGCCGTGCCTTTCTCAAGGACCATCCGCACATCGAACAGGCAATGACCACAGCCCATGCAGTATTCGTTCCGGATACGGCGGCGGCGGAGTTCACTCCGGCGGAACGGTCTATCAGCGAACAACGGGGATTACGTTCTATTCTTTATCTTCCGCTCATCGGTAAAGGAACGGCGATCGGTGTATTGATCGTCGCCAGGACCGATGAAGCAAGAGTGATGATCGTATCGGAGATCGATCTCTGCAGGACGTTCGCCAGCATTGCTTCGATCGCCATCGAAAATGCGCGTTTATACAAACAGCTGCAATGGGAATTATCGGAACATAAGATCGCGGAAGAAGCGCTTGCAATGTCGAACAAACGGTTATCGCTCGCGCAGCGGTCAGCCGGTGCCGGCGTGTGGGATTGGGATGTTCAGAATGGAACGCTCGACTGGACTCCCGAACTGTATCGTTTATTCGGATTGGACCCTGCGGCGACAAAAGCATCATTTGAAGTTTGGAATAGTGTGCTCCATTCCGATGACCGTACGACCGCCGGACAACGGATCAACGATTCGGTACGGAACCATTCACCCCTTGTCAATGAATATCGGATCATAAAGCCATCCGGAGAAATTCGCTGGATCAGTGCCTTCGGCGATACGATCTATAATGACCGGGGCGAAGCATTGAGCATGTCAGGCATTTGCATCGATATCACAGAAAGGAAATTATCCGAAGAAGCACTGTTCAATTCTCAGAAACTGGAGAGCATCGGGACTCTTGCAGGGGGGATCGCACACGACTTCAATAATTTGATGAACTCTGTTCTCGGACAATCCGCGCTGGCGCTTCACAAACTGCCGAAAGAGAATCCGGCGGTGAGCAACATTCAAAAGGCGATCAAATCTTCGGAACGGGTCGCCGACCTGACGAAACAGCTTCTTGCGTACTCGGGCAGGGGGAAGTTTATCATCGATGAAATTGATCTGAATGCGCTGGTGCAAGAGAATATTCAAATGTTGGAATTGTCGATCTCGAAGACGACGGAACTGCGTTTGGACCTTTGTTCTCAGCCGCCCCGCATTATGTGCGATAGCAGTCAGATCCAGCAAATATTGATGAATCTGATCATGAATGGGAATGAAGCGGTGGTCCCGAATCCGGGCGTGATCTCGATCCTCACGAACATCATCACGATCGATCATGATACGAATGAGTATTCGAAGTATACAGCGGCTTCTCTTCCGGCCGGCAGATATGCGATGCTGCAGGTGAGCGATACCGGATGCGGAATGAATCTGGAAACACTTTCGAAGATCTTCGATCCGTTCTTCAGTACAAAATTCACCGGGCGGGGACTTGGTCTGGCTGCCGTGCTGGGGATCGTCAAAGGACATCACGGGGGACTTCGCATCACGAGCAATGTCGGCAAAGGCACCATGTTTGAGATCGTCTTCCCGTTATCAGCTCACGCGAAGAAGAAGGATGGTCCTGAGCAAAGAACTCTGCCGCCGGTGCACGGTGAAGGGAGAACGATCCTGGTGATCGATGACGAACCGTCCGTGATCGAATTACTTGATGATACATTGTCCGCATCGAATTTTACGGTCATCAGCGCCCTCGATCCGGTGAATGGAATAGAGATCTACCGGCAGCATCATCAGAATATCTCCATGGTGATCCTGGATTATTCAATGCCGAAGTTGAATGGTAAAGCGGTCTTTGATGAACTCTTGAAGATCGATAGTGCGGTGAAGGTCCTTCTCTGTTCAGGATATACGGAAGAAGAAACGATGTCCGGTTTTACCGGAAAACGTCCGGCGGGATATTTCCAAAAACCGTACGACACGGATGAACTTGTACAACGGGTTGCTGCGATTATCGTTGCATAGAAATGTTGCATCCGCAATGGACTCAATATAGGGACCGAAAACTGGAGGACTGTGTTTCAGGTTCCCAAACTCTGTTTTAGAACCGCAGTTCTTTAAAACAACAAATCCTGCCTTACAGCAGGATTTGTTATGTACTCCCGATGCCGAAGGCACTGCTTCGCCACGGGAATCTTGAGTCGCATGCATTATTAAATTAACGAAATCCCGCCTTGCAGTTACAACTCAGCGGGAGAACCCGTGTCGCAAGTCCCAACGGGACCCCTTGGGATTTGAAAATTTCAACCAAAGGCGAATTTGAATTCGATTCTCCACGGTAGTGTCGATTTTTCGGGTAGTTGTTAGCAGTCTTTTAGCAGTTCGACAGCAACAATGAGTTCGGTTTTTAACATACAACGATGAATAGAGTTTTGCAAATTTCTTTGACCTAAAGAAATATCAAAAAGTGCATGCAGCAGATTCCTTGAATCAGTAAAGAGACAGTTGACGTCGTTAGTCGGTAATGGAAAATTACTTTAACTTTCTTTAACCAAATGAACGGACGTCAGTATGATCAGTCAATATCAGTGTCCTGAATTCATGAGTGCGCCTCCGGCCACCACAAGGATATCGAAGACCGCGTGAACGGCGATCGCTTCAACGGCGTTCCGTTTTCGAAGATAGACAAGTCCGTTCAATAAACCGATCACTGCTGTGCCGACGATTGCGCTGTTTCCCTGGTAGGCGTGTCCTATTCCGAAGACGATCGATTAGATGATCAGTGCGGCAAAGAGACCGGTCTTTTGAATCACTTTCTCAAACCGTGTGAGAACGAACATCCGCCCGCATTCCTCTAAAAATCCTCCCTTCAAAAATTTTTTTTTGAGTATAGAAATCTCCAACACCTTCATTAAACATCAATGCTGCCTGTCCCGCAGGATATTGCAGACACAACGCTCTTAATTGACGTATTTTTTTTTCCCTTGACAGGATGGGAATAATTCCCTACGTTGTGCAAACGTTTGCATAGCTTATTAACAGCATAAAATGAGTGAATTGTTAAAATAGAACAAACGATTGCATTTGTTCAGATATCTTCGAAATCTCCACTATTATAGAATCAATGTCCTCTACTTTAAAAGACATCGCTAAAAAGACCGGGGTATCAGTCTCTACTGTCTCCAGAGTCCTTCATGATAATTCTAAAAAATACAAGATCAGCGAAGAGACCCAGCTCCGCGTAAAACAGTCCGCCAAAGAGATGGGGTACCGTATCAATACTCTTGCACGCGGACTCCGCCTCCAAAAGACCTATGAGATCGGTCTGATCGTTCCTGATATCGCCAATCCGTTCTTTTCGGCGGTGATCAAAAGTCTCGCCGGTGAACTCCGTAAAGGTGGATACAATTTTATCGTCTATGATACGGATGAAGATATCTCCATCGAAAAATCTGCGATAAAGAGTCTGCAGGAAAAGCGTGTCGACGGATTGATCATCGCTTCGGTCGGTCAGGAGTTTTCCCACATCCAGAAGATCCGCGACGCGAATATTCCTCTGGTGATGATCGACCGTTGTTTTGACTCCCTCGATATCGACTCCGTGAGCGTGGATAATGTTAAAGGATCTCTCTTCGCCGTAAACCATTTGATCAAAGAGGGACACAGAAGGATCGCGTTCATTCAGGGACTCCCCGGAACGTATGCGAACGAAACTCGGCTCGAAGGATACAAAAAGAGTTTATCCGATGCCGGTATCGCCATCGATGAACATCTGATCGTGGGCGATGACTTCCGGTCGTTGAACGGGTATCTGGAGACGAAACATCTCTTGAAGATCGCGAATCCGCCGACAGCAATATTTACTGCCGGAGATCTGATCGCATTGGGTGCCCTGGAAGCTTGCCGCGAGAATGGGGTAAATATTCCAACCGATCTCTCGCTTGTCACATTCGACGATCCGGTGTTTACATCGTACCTTTCTCCGGCGTTAACGGCGATCGAGCAGCCCATTACTAAAATGACGGAGATGGCCGTTGCAATGCTCTACCGCAGAATGCGTAATCCCGATGATGAGAGAAGAAAAGTACTGCTGGAGCCAAAATTGAATATTCGCAATTCTGTTTCAAGACTCAGTCCGTTACGCAACATCACCCAGCTTCAGGGTAGTGATAAAATATAATATCATGATACTTAATTGAGATCACTTCGCATGATTAAACGCATGAACAACTTTCGCCAATTGATCCTGAATCCCTTTCTTGCGACCCTCCTGATCTCCACACTCGTCTATGCCGGTAATGCCGGGAAGCTCTCCGGCAGAGTAACAGACAAATCCAACGGAGAACCGCTCGTTAGCGCCAATGTGATGATCAAAGGACTGAAGATCGGTGCTTCAACGGATATCAACGGAGATTATTTCATTCTGAACGTTCCTCCGGGAACATATACGCTTACCGTCTCCATGCTCGGTTATGAATCCATCAACAGCAGCAATGTGGATGTGATCATCGACCGTACTACCGCCAAGAATTTCTCATTATCCGTCTCCGCGATAGAAGGGGATGTTGTCAATATCATTGCAGAACGTCCGGTGATCGACAAGGATCTTACAGCATCGGAACAGGTGGTAACCAGTAAGGTGCTGGAGAAGTCCGGTGTCCGTACGGTGAAAGATGTGCTCGAAACGCAGGCGGGGATCTTCAGTGACAATTCAAGTCTTGCTTGGCAGCGCGGTGCGACGAAAGGTTATGTCCGCGGAAGTTCGATGGTTCAGGCGGTGTATATGCTCGACAATCTTTCAGTGAACAGCGGTCTTGTGTCGGATAATTATTCCGGATTCAACACTTCGACCATCGAACAGATCTCCGTACTGACCGGCGGTTATAATGCTGAATATGGCGAAGGACGCTCTGCGGTCGTCAATATCGTTTCCAAAGAAGCGCCTGAAGGACTACACGGTACAGTGCTTGCCCGTATGCGTCCCGCCGGTGTGTATCACTTTGGCAGGAACATGTACAGTACAGAGAATAACGACTACGTCAGTACCGGAATAGAATATTGGACAGCACAATCGCAGACAACGGATGATAAAAGTCCCTTCTACCATAAGAACCCCGACTCTCTGCTGCAGGCATGGAGGAAACAATCCACCCCGAACGATGTAATGGCAAAATATGCGGACAGGCCGGAATATGAATATGAAGCGACGCTGTTCGGCGGTGTAACGAGTGAATTCAGCTTCCTGCTTTCCGGACGATTCAAACAGGGCGTCGGAATATTCCCTCAGGCGATACCGTACAACCCTGAATTCAACATTCAGGGATATTTGAATTACAAATTTTCACCTGCAATAAAACTTCGCGTCGGAGGATTTGTGGGCGGATTTGAAAGTGCGGATTATACCTCTTCAAATCAGAATACATCGGAAATGGGGCAGGAAGCGGGCTGGCTTGCCCCTATGCGAATTGATGAACAATATGCGAGAGCAAAATATAATCTATTCGGGGCGCCGTTCAGACAATGGCCCGAACTTCGGCGTTGGTCCCAACTCTATGGAAAAGTGACCCATGTTCTGAATGAACAATCTTTATATGAAGTGACTGCAAGTTATCTGAAGGACCGGATGGACCGTTCTGACAGGGATAATAGAATTCCTTTGAATGTTTGGGCAGCGGATACGGTCTCCATGATCCAGCGGTATACATTAAAAGCATATTTCCATACGTGGACAAAAAGTTTCTCCCAATCCTATCAGATCAAAGGGGATTATACCAATCAGATCACAAAGCTCCACAACCTGAAAGCGGGATTCACATTCAAGAGCAACGATTTCAGTTATGAGAATTTTTCTTCGGAATCCAAAGAAGCACTCAAGAGAGTGAATGAGATGAATGTGTTCGACGGGAATCCGTACGAAGGGAATATCTATGCACAGGATAAGATCGAGTTTCCGGGATTGATCGTGAATGTCGGACTGCGCGGTGATTTCTTCAATCAGAACCGGAATGCTCCGAAGAATATGTATGATCCGCTGGCGATCGAGTTGACAACACCCGGACATGATCCGGCACAACCGGTAGGAATTCCAGGCACTCCGGAACGGGAAATGACGAAATTACAGATTGCGGTCTCTCCACGCCTTGGTATTTCATATCCCATGAGTGAGAATTCCGTGCTGCATTTCGTCTATGGACATTTCTACCAGCGTCCTTCGTGGACGAAGATGTTCGGTCTGCCGTTCACCAATCAGGCGACAGGATGGGACAGTGTACTGAATGCGTATGCAAAGCAGAAGACGGCCCTGGATGAATGGCAGGGATATTACGGTAATCCGAATTTAGGATATGAGAGGACGATCCAATATGAGCTCGGCGTGGATTACAATATTGCTGATGTGATCAAACTCGATCTGACGGGATATTATAAGGATGCGTCCCATGAAGCGGGTGTGATCACAGGAGTGTATCCTGCTGCGACCTCATCTATCTCCACAAAAGCTCTGATGGTAAGTAACTCCGGATATTCGGATGTGCGCGGAATTGAAACAAAACTCGATTCACGGTTCGACGGTATGTTCAACTTCGGAATGAGCCACGAGATCTATTGGTCATTCAACGGTGAGGTGGGATACAGCCGTTTGTTCGAACCGGGTTCAACGAATATCAATGTGCCGAAGGGATTCCGTCAGGGCCGCGGCGCGTGGGGAAATTATCAGCGGGTGAAAGGATGGGCAAGCTTTTCGATCGAGAAGGATGGCGGTCCGGAACTGTTCGGAGTAAAACCGTTGAGCGATGTGAACCTGTATTCCAATTTCTGGTGGAGAACAGGAGATCAATACACGTATCATCCTGCGGGAGATCAGTCCACCGAACCGAACAACATGCGCTGGTTCAATTATTATCAGATCGATCTGAAGATCTCTAAAGGATTCGATATTGCCGGATTCACCACGGAACTGAGCGTTGATGTGAAGAATCTTCTGAATTCCAAATTCCTCCGTCTTTTATATGATGATGAACTGAAACGGTATCTGGAGAATCCGAACCTTCCGGACAATGAACGGCTTCCGAAGACCGTTGATTTCTCCGAACCGAATGTATGGGAATGGTACACCTATGAAGTGCCGCCGCAGCGGATCAATTTCCAAATATCCATTAAGTTCTGACAAAGGGTACCAAGTGCTTATGAAAAAATTTATCACGGTGATGATCCTTCTCCTTCTGACGATCGATGTCAGCACAGCTCAAGTGAAGCTTGGAATGCAGGCGCTGAAGCGGGGAAAATTATGGACGACGATCTGGAATTCACTTCAATACGGTCTTCCCACGGAAACGCAGACCAATGAATATACCATGGATTATCCCGGGTATTCCAAAGGGACGAATTCAAGCGATGCGCTGAATTATGCAGAAGCAGGAGGGTATGCGATCTACGGGGTACGCAATGGACTATCCAGTGCATACACCATCAATACACGATTCAACACATCGGAACAGGATATTTTCCCGATCGAAGAACAGTTGCTCACGAAGAATTACAATCTCGCGAATAGCGGAATCGCCGGCGAAGAGATCGTCAGCGGAGGTCATCATAACAATTATTTGAATGTTGATATCTCGCGCAGGAGTATGGTGTGGAGTTATCCCGGATTGAGTGATTTTATCATCCACGAAGTGACCATCACCAATACGGAACCGACATCCGTTGACTCGCTCTTATTCGGAATGCGGTACGGCATCCGGATGACACAACGGTCCGGCAGCCGCGGCGATGAAAAATACGGATGGGATCAGACCGAGAAACTGTTCTATTTCTATGATCATCAGCGTTTCCGTCAAGCCGATGAGGTTCCGATCGTTTATAACTTCGGTGTCGGCCCGCTCCGAGGCGACATCGGAGATGCGCGTGATATCTATCAGCAGGGACTTCGGGAGCACGAACTGGATGCACCGGGATACTTCACCGTTGTGGTATTGGACTCAGCCGGCGGCCGGATCTATCAGAATATTCTGGAACATACCGGACAAGGGTTGACCGAAGGAGCAAGCATTGTTGATCAGATCTTCATTCAAGGGTCGTCAACGCCGGCGCGGTATAAGGATGTGATGACCCACCAGCAGCCGAGAATGTCGTGGGATTCCGCCCGTGCATTGGGAGGTGAAGGAGGAAACAAGTATGAACGTCGTCCTGAATTCCTTATCAGTGTGGGCCCATTATCGATAGCACCATTTGCTTCGGTGAAGATCGTGTTTGCAGAAGTGATGGGAGAAATGGACAGGGGAAAGATCGTTGAAGGCGGTGTGGCAAACATCGATCTGATGGCGACCGCGTCCAGAGATTCAATGCTTGCCCATGTGAGAGCTGCTAAGAAACTGTTCGCGAATAATTATCTCCCTTCCGTTCATCCGCCGCCGACACCAACGAACGGAGAGAACAGTCTCAAGATCTCCACGCTTCCCGGGGAGATCTACGTGGAATGGCCGCCGATACCGTCCACCTATAAAGATCCCATCACTGGTGTTAATGATCTTGCGGGATATAGAGTCTATCGGTCGAATTATTTTACCATCGGTCCGTGGACAATGGTGAAGGATATCAAAAAAGATTCCGCAGTGATCGTGAATGGGAACATCCAATTTGTGGATAAGAATCTTCCGTTTGGAGTCGGAAACTATTACTGTGTCACGAGCTACGATACCGAAGGAAATGAATGCGGAAAAGTGAACAATACAAGGTTCCCGATCTATCCGTTGCGCGGGCCGAATACAGAATTTCCGAATCAGGTATATGTTGTTCCTAATCCATTCCGCCAGCACAGTAATTTGACCGGAACCGGAGAACGCTTCCGCATGGAGTTCATCGGGATCCCTGCGAAGTGCAGGATCAAGATCTATACACTCACCGGCGACGTGATCCAGGAGATCAATCACGACGACGGAAGCGGTTCGGAAGCGTGGGGAAGCATCAAACGTCTGGATTACCAATTGAACAAGTGGACCCTCGGCATCGCGCCCGGTGTCTATATCTATCGAGTTGAATCGTTGGTGCCCGGGCATACGGGAGAATCGTTCATCGGAAAATTAGCCATTGTAAAGTAAATAGCGAAGTAATGGAGATGACAATAATGGGTTTGATAAAGAATATTTCTCTCGGCTGCATCACCATGCTTCTGCTGTCTGCGGAATTTATGGCGGCGCAGACCGGCATTTCGCCGAATAGCATCGAGCGGAACGGACAGTCAGGGTGGCAATTCCTGAAGATCAACGGAGATGCACGGCAGGCTGCAATGGCGAATGCATATACGGCGATCGGTAAAGGTGATGCGAGCGCAATATTCGGTAATCCTGCTTCACTGTCTGATGTGAAGAATTATGATGTTCAACTGAATTCACTGCAATGGATCGCCGACATCAGTCATCAATCTGCCGCGGTTGCCGTGAACATGGGGGATGCCGGAGTGTTCGGGATGAGTGTTGCTATGCTGGGATATGGTGATATACCGGAGACGATCAATCTTTCCTCAGGCACAACAGGAACTTCCCCGACAGTGACCGGAGTGAACTTCACGGCAAATGATATCACTGCCGGTATTTCCTATGCGCGTAAGATCACCGATCAGCTTTCCGTCGGCGGCAACGTACGGTGGATGCAGCAGCAGATCGCAGAACTTTCCATGCATAATTGGTCGCTGGATTTCGGGACGATATATTTTACCGGATTCCGGTCACTCCGCATAGCCATCACAGCGAGAAATTTCGGACCCGATTCACGTTTTGCGGGATGGAGCGAACAATTCCAGACTGAATCGGACAATGTCCGGATGCCGCTTGATTTCCGTGCAGGGATCGCGATGGACTTCTTTGATGAACCGGGTAGTGAGCATCTGCTCACCGTTGTTATGGAAGGCGATCACCCGAATGACGGCAGGGAGAAAATGCATCTTGGTGCAAGCTATGCATACGACGGCACATTCTTCCTGCGAGGGGGGTGGAAATTCAATTATGATGTTCAGCGGTTCACATTCGGTGCGGGTGTCAATTATCCCATGGGTGCAACCGTCGGATCCATCAGCTATGCCTATGTTGATTTTGGAGAATTGACGCAGGCGCACATGTTCTCCTTGGGATTTTCTTTCTAAATATCATCGGATGATTCAATCAATATTGATCCGGGAATGCATTCACACGGTACTTATATGAATACGAAGAACAGAGTTGTTGTGGTAGGAAGTTATAATACGGATCTCACCATCAAGACCTCGCGGATACCGAATCCCGGCGAAACGATCATCGGAGGGGTATTCTCCGAAGGAGGCGGGGGAAAAGGTGCGAACCAGGCGGTTGCTGCAGTACGTGCCGGAGCTCAGGTCAGTTTTATAGCGCGTGTCGGAAATGATGCTCTCGGCAAAGAGG
>JBMOHT010000085.1:0-15252 GCA_049317705.1 Bacteroidota bacterium
CGCTCGAAGTGAACACTTTCCGCGTGAACAAATTCGAAGCTCCGTATGAACATGTAAAAAAAATGCGCGCTTCTATCTACGTTCTCGGACCGCTGCTCGCACGGTACGGTCAGGCGAAGGTCTCTCTCCCCGGCGGCTGCGCATGGGGTCCCCGTCCGGTGGACCTCCATATCGAGGGAATGAAAAAACTCGGAGCAAAGATCGAACTTGTCCGCGGCTATATCCATGCGAAAGCGAAACGATTGAAAGGTGCCAGGATCTCGTTCAACGTATCAAGTGTCGGCGCAACCGGTAATGTGCTGATGGCCGCTGTGCTTGCGAAGGGAACAACGAAGATCGAGAATGCTGCAATGGAACCGGAGATCACCAATCTTGTAGAGATGCTCATCTCCATGGGGGCGAAGATCGACGGTGTCGGAACGACCACACTCGAGATCCAGGGAGTTGAAGAACTGCATCCTGCGAATGTTTATACCATACCGGATAGGATCGAAGCAGGAACAATGCTCATCGCCGGTGCAATGTGCGGCGGAACGATCAGGATCGAAGATGTCATTCCGGATCATTTCTCGGCAGTGACTGCTCGGCTCGAGGATTGCGGAGCAAAGCTGAAGATCGGTAAGGATTTCATCGAACTCACCGCACCGAAGACCATCAAACCGGTGGACGTGACAACCGCGGTGTACCCCGGATTCCCCACCGATATGCAGGCACAGTGGATCTCGTTGATGACCATCGCTAAAGGGACCTCAACGGTGACGGATACGATCTACCATGACCGGTTCGCTCACGTTCCGGAGATCGCACGACTTGGGGCAAATATCGAGATGAAAGATAATGCCGCGATCATTCGCGGTGTGAAAGGACTGTCCGGAACCAAAGTGATGTCGACGGATCTGCGTGCGTCTGCGGCACTCATTCTTGCGGCGTTGAAAGCGGTGGGCGAAACGGAAGTACTGCGTGTGTATCATTTGGACCGCGGATATGAAGCGATCGAGAAGAAACTGAGCCATCTCGGCGCATCCATCAACCGCGTCACCGGCGAAGAGTTCTGATACAATTACTATTCAATTATTGGTAAAAATAATTATTCATGCTGAGCAAGATGACGCCTCTAAGAGATCTTTCTCCCAGCGTGGTCTCTTCGAGAATGAACTGGTCGGCGACATCGCGCCGAAGCATGATCGAAAATACAATCATACAGAATTAAATTGTCACAAGGAAATTTTCGGGATCCTCAAATAAAATGTCGATCCCGACTCTTCCACACTCTCATACCACAGTTCCGCGCCATTGAGTTTTGCCAGATGGTAAGCGATATACAGACCTAACCCCGACCCCTGCTGCTCATACTTCTCCCGGTCCACCTGACCGAATTTCTGAAAGATCACCGAACGCTTCGTCTCCGAGATACCGGTCCCAAAATCCTGAAGTGAGAACACATAACCATCCTTTTCTTGAAGCTCCACGATCACTGTTCCATTGGGCTTGGAGAATTTTATCGCATTATCCAAAAGTCTTTTCAGGATATTCTCTACATGTGGTGCGAACATATGAACGGAGATGGTCGTATCCGGAACTCTGTTCTCGATCACCACACTGTGATGGCGGGTTTGATACTCCAATTCATCGATCAGCCGCTGCACAATGTGCATCGGGGTGATCCGGTATTCCTTACTCTCCATCTCCCGTACGATCTCGCCGGATTCGATCTTCGTTGCGGTCAGAAAATCATCCACCATCATATTCAGACGCTTGCTGCTGTTCTGAAGCATCTGCAGGAACTCCGTCAATTCTTTCGGCGAGTATCCCCCTTGTGAATCGGAGAGCAGTTCTGTCGCACCGAGGATGGACGTGAGCGGTGTCCGCATTTCGTGTGTGATCAATCGAAAGATCTCTGTTTTGATCTTCTCTGTCTGCAGCACATTCGCTTCATGGAGCTGTTCTTTCCGTTTCAATTTCCCCCGGATCGATGAGAGCAGAAGATGAAAATCGACCGGCTTCGTAAGATAGTCATCACTTCCCATCTCTTTTCCCGCTACGACGCTCTCCGAATCGGAATGTGCGGAAAGGAACAGGAACGGGACATGCTGAAGATGTGAAAGGGACCGCACATATTGGAAGAAATCGAATCCGTTCCTTCCGGGCATCGTGATATCCGAGATGATCACATCGGGAATGGTCCGGTTCAAATGCTCGATCGCTTTCTCCACACTCGGCGCCGTCAATACGTTGAATCCTTCTGTTTCCAGGACGGAACCGACGATATCCAGCAGACTCTCTTCATCATCCACAAAAAGGATCGTTTGTTTTTGCGCGGTCATTGTGCGTTTCTCGTTTTATTGATCACATCCAGCATCTGTTGATGGATGATCCCGTTCGTTGCGAGGGTGTTCGGATTATAGATGATATCGTTTGGATCATTGGAAAAATTTGTCACCAGGCCCCCGGCTTCTTTTACCAAAAGGATCCCCGCTGCTTTATCCCAAGAGTTCAGGAATACCTCCCAGTATCCGTCGAACCGTCCGCATGCTACATACGCCAGATCGATCGCTGCTGAACCGAGACGCCGTACCGCCTGCGACACCGGCAGAAAATTGACGAAATGCTGGATCACATTGTCCGGATTGTCCTTCACATTATACGGGAATCCTGTGACCACAAGACTGTTGATCAATTTGTCCGCTGTGGTCACGGAGATCCTCTTACCGTTCAGGAATGCTCCCTTTCCTTTTTCTGCCGTAAAGAGTTCGTCCGCGTTCGGATCGTAGATGGCGCCGGCGATGATCTCACCGCGGTATTCCACGCCGATCGTCACACAGAACAACGGAAGCCCATGCGTATAGTTCGTCGTCCCGTCCAGCGGATCGATGATCCATTTGTATTCGGATGATCCGGTTCCGGTCCCGCTCTCTTCCCCGAGCACAACATGGTCCGGATAATGTTCCTTGATCTTTTTAATGATCATCGCTTCGGAAGCTTTATCGATCTCTGTGACAAGATTCGTTTCCTGTCCGATCTTCCGTTCAATATTTTTGATGTTTCCGACGTTCGCTTTTAAGAATTTCCCGGATTCCAATGCTGCCTGGATCGCTATATTCAACATATCATACAATCAATAAATGGATAAAAATCACACTGTCTCTTTTCAAAATAGAGAATAATTCACCTCTGTTCAATTGAATTTATTCCTGCTGTTGATTGCAAAAACGGTTCGTTCTATATTAAAGGAACGAATAACTCTTTGGCAGAAAAATGAATGGTTCCGATTTTCAGAGATTGATCAATTTCAGTGTAGGGTCACAGCAGCAGTTCCGGCAGCGATGGGACAGCGTGGAGTCGGATGCGGCAACGGAGCTTTCTTCCGAACGTGCGGAATCAGTATTGTCAGAACTGGCAGAACGGCTGAATGATAATTATCCATTCTTCCATCCTCGCTATGCCGGCCAGATGATCAAACCGCCACATCCCATTGCCGTTGCCGCGTATCTTATGGCAATGCAGATCAATCCCAATAATCATGCGTTGGACGGAGGTCCCGCGACCGCAAAGTTGGAACTCGACGTTGTCGGCCGGATCGCATCAATGTTCGGTTATGACGATCATCTGGGACACCTTACATCAAGCGGAACGATCGCGAATCTTGAGGCATTGTGGGTTGCACGATGCATCCATCCCGGTAAATCCATCGCCTTTTCATCGCAAGCCCATTATACCCACCAACGGATGTGCGGAGTATTGCAATCACCTTCATTGGTCGTGGATGTGAACGATCTTGATGCACTCGAATCTCTCTTTAAGAATGGAACGGTCGGCACGCTCGTTGTCACGATTGGAACGACAGGGACCGGTTCTGTTGAACCTCTCCATCGGATCCTCCCGCTCGCAAAACAATACGGCGTACGGATCCATGCAGATTGCGCTTACGGCGGATTTTTTACACTGCTTGCACAACGGACCAATCCGACCGTTGCCCCTGAACCGTTCAATGCATTGAAGGATTGCGATAGTATCGTCATCGATCCCCATAAACACGGATTGCAACCTTACGGCTGCGGATGTGTCATTTTCAAAGACCCGGCTGTTGGAACATTCTATAAGCATGATTCCCCATATACGTACTTCACATCAACGGATCTTCATCTCGGTGAGATATCGCTCGAATGCTCGCGGGCTGGAGCATCAGCAGCTGCACTTTGGGCTACTCTAAAAGTGTTTCCCCTGCATCCTGATGAAGGACTTGGTCCGATCCTTGCGAAAACCAGAAATGCGGCTATGGTGTGGAGCGAGTTGATATCGTCTAGCACATCGTTGATCGAGTATTGCCGGCCTGATCTCGATATTGTTATCTATCTTCCAAGGCTCAAACAGTTTTCATCCACCGCAGTAACACAAATGACAGAGACGATCGTCCGCACATCAATGGACCGTACGGAATCACCGCTGTATTTGGCCGCATATACCGTAGATTCTGCAAGCATTCAAAAGATCTCGCCGTCATTTACCATCAATTCACCCACAACGAAGATCCTGCGCAGCGTTCTGATGAAACCGGAACATGAGCAATTTGTTACTACTCTCTATGAAGAGATCACCGCCATGATCGAATAGTTCCTTTATTCACATCATTTTTCAATTTTTTTGGAACATTTTTTCCCTTCCAGGCGTTTTCACTTCCACACTAATCTATAATTTCTATCGAAAGACTATGAAAAAATTATTTTATCCATTTGCTCTGTTATTTACTATCACGCTATTCGCTCAGCAAGGTCAACAAAAATTGACCGGCAGGATCGTGGGACATGTTAAGAATTACACTACAAAAGAAGCAGTCATCAGCGCTACCGTCGTAATCCAAGGAACCACCCTCGGTGCAGCGACTGATATTGAGGGGAACTACGTTATCAACAATGTTCCGATCGGCACATACGTTCTGCGGGCAAGCGGACTCGGCTTTCAGCCGAAGGTCCGCACAGACGTGGTCGTTGCTGTCGGCAAACCGGCTGATGTTCATTTTGAGCTGATGGAATCATCGGTAGAACTTGAAGGGGTGACCGTCACAACGGACTATTTTCAAAAATCGCCTGATGCCCCCATCAGTGTGCAGACACTCGGCGCAGAAGAGATCCGTCGGCTCCCCGGCGGACTGGAGGATGTCGTTCGCGCTATTTCGATCCTCCCCGGCGTTGCCCAGGTGCAGAACGGAAGGAATGATCTGATCGTCCGCGGCGGCGCTCCGTCCGAGAACCTCTTCGTGATCGACAATATCGAAGTGGCGAACATCAATCACTTTGGCACCCAGGGAGCCAGCGGTGGACCGTTGAGCTATGTGAATCTCGATTTCATCGATGCCACATCGTTCAAGACAGGCGGATTCGGAGCGAAATACGGGGATAAGTTATCCTCGGTCCTGACGATCGATCTGAAGGACGGACGCGAAGACAGACTCGGCGGCAAGGCGACCATCTCTGCTTCACAGTTCGGTCTGAATCTTGAAGGTCCGACCGGTGAAAATGGTTCATTCCTTTTTTCCGCTCGAAGGAGCTATCTTGATTTCATTTTCAAAGCTGCCGGATTCGGTTTCGTCCCGGAGTATTGGGACTTCCTTGGAAAGATCAATTATAAATTGTCACCGAAGGATCAGCTGAATGTTTTAAGTATTGTTGCTTTGGATAATGTGAAATTATTCAACGATTCTGAGAAGAAACGGTATGATAATTCACGTATCCTTTCCAGCGATCAGACACAGGTGCTCAGCGGCGTTTCGTGGAGACATCTTCTTGACAAAGGATTCACCAATGTAACGCTCAGTCAAACATACAACGGGTACAACTTCATCCAGAATGATTCCCTGCTGAATCCCATTTTTAAAAGCGCATCGGATGAATATGAGACATCGCTGCGCGGTGATATCGTCCTGCAGTTGAACAAAACATCGGAGTTCTCTTTAGGAGTGCAGGGAAAGTTCGTCGACTTTAATTCGAACATCATTCTGCCGATCCCGTTCTTTACGAATTTCAGTGAATCATTACGGGTCAACTCGACACTCGATACTACAGCGATCAAATCCGCGGTCTATGCACAATGGTCGCAGGCACTCGCTTCGAATGTCCAAATGACGGTCGGAGCACGACTTGATTACTTCAATCTGATCAATGACAATGTCTCATTCTCTCCGAGATTTTCCATTTCTTATGCTCCGACCCAGCTGTTCACACTCACGGCCAGCATCGGTCAATATCATCAGGCGCCCTCATATATTTGGCTGGTCGCCAATCCTGCAAACAAGAATTTGAAGTATGTCGCCGTCACACAATATGTTGTCGGAACAGAATATCTTTTGAGGTCGGATGTGAAGATCAGTCTTGAAGGATACATCAAGGACTATGCGGACTATCCCGCCAGTACCGCTCGTCCGTATCTCGTTCTTGCAAATACCGGTGCCGGATTCGGCGGTTCGCAGGACGGTTACGCGTCATTCGGACTTGACCCTCTCACAAGCGCGGGAAGCGGGCAGGCTCACGGACTTGAACTGTTCCTCCAGAAAAAGCTCTCAGATATTCCGTGTTATGGTCTTGTCAGCATCAGCTGGAATGAAGCTAAGTTCAAAGCGCTGGACGGTGTCTCTCGCTCAAGTGCTTACGATCAGCGCTGGATCATCAATCTCGGCGGCGGATATATCCTGAATGAATTTTGGGAATTCAGCAGCAAATTCAGGTTTGCTACCGGACGCCCCTATACTCCGTACAATACGGACGGTTCACAAAATATCTCCGCCTATAATACACAGCGCATCAGTGCGAACCACAGTCTTGATATCAGGGTCGACCGCCGCTGGAACTTTGAACAGTGGAATCTGATCACTTACATTGACATTCAGAATATCTACAATCGAAAAGCGTCCGATGTTCCGATCTTCGACAAACGGACTCAGACGGTGAAACAGTCGGAAGGCGGCATCGCTCTTCTTCCTTCCATCGGCGTGAGTGCTGAATTCTAAGCGGATCGTTCTCTCAAAAAATACAAAAGCCATCAGATCAATGATCCGATGGCTTTTTTTTATTGCGTGCATCAGCCGTCTACTTTTCTTTTAACGGGATCCCAAGCTCTTCAAACTTTCGGTAGAGGGTTGAAAGACTGAGTCCCAGGTCCTTCGCCACTTTATCCTTATCTCCGCCGTGATGTTTCAGTTTCTGCTCGATGTACCTCCGCTCGAACATGTGAACGGCGTCTTTCAATGACTGAGATGAATAATCGATCACGGAGATCTGTGCGCTGGCCTGGAGTTCCTCCGGCAGATGCTGCACATCGATGATCTCGGCATCACAGAAGATCATCGCCCGTTCCACGATGTTCTGCAGTTCACGGATCTGACCTTTCCATTGATGATTCACCAGTGCGCTCATTGCCTGATTCGAGATCCCTTTGATCGCCTTCCCCATTTCCACGCGGAATTTCGAGATGAATGAATTTACGAGCAGCGGAATGTCCTCGGACCGTTCACTCAGTTCCGGCAGATGGATCTCCACAACATTCAGACGGTAGAACAGGTCCTCCCTGAATTTTCCTTTGGCGATCTCTTCTTTCAGATTGCGGTTGGTCGCTGCAACGATGCGCACATTGATCGGAAGTGTATCATTGCTTCCCACCGGAGTGATCTCGCGCTGTTCAAGCGCACGCAGAAGTTTCGGCTGAAGATGGAGCGGCATTTCACTGATCTCGTCCAGCAGAAGTGTTCCGCCTTCAGCAGCTTTGAATGCTCCGTCCTTATCACTCGTAGCACCGGTGAACGATCCTTTTTTATGACCGAAAAGTTCGCTCTCAAACAATGTCTCAACTATGGCGCCGCAATTGATGGCGTGGAACCGTTTGCTGGACCGTTTGCTGTGTGTGTGGATCGCCCGCGCGACAAGTTCTTTTCCCGTACCGCTTTTACCGGTGATCAGAACGGTTCCGTCCGTTGGAGCGACCTTTTGGATGTCCATAAAGATCTTCTTCATCGCTTCACTCTGTCCGATGATCGATGAGAAGTCGAATTTCCGGTTCACCTCCTGCCGAAGCAGGGTGTTCTCCATGACGAGTTCTTTGTATTCGAACAATTTCTTGATCCGGAACAACAGATCATCGAATTCGATCGGCTTCAGCAGATAATCATACGCGCCTTTTCGGATCGCCGCAACAGCCGTCTCGATGGATGCATAAGCCGTAATGATGATCACAAATGTCTGCGGGAACCGTTCAGAGATCTTCTCAAGCAGTTCCGGACCGCGAAGTTCCGGCATCTCGATATCCGTGATCACGAGATCGAACATGTGCTCTCCCATCACTTTCAGCGCCATCGCACCGTTCTCGGCTTTACGCACCATGTATCCTTCTTTTTCAAGGATAAAACTGATCGAATCCCTGATGATCTCTTCATCATCAACGACAAGAATCTTCTTCTTCATTTACTCTCCCTTTTTCGGCAGCCGAACATTGAACGTTGTTCCCTTACCCAATTCACTTTCCACGTGAATATCCCCGCCAAAATTCCTGATGATACCCAAACTCACCCAGAGACCCAACCCCGTTCCCTTGCCGACCTCTTTTGTTGTAAAAAATGGATCGAACACTTTTCCTAGGTGATGTTCGGCAATTCCCGTGCCATTATCGGATATCGTAATTTCGACTTTTTCATCCGATTGTTTTGTCAAAATTGAGATTGAAGAGTCGGGATTTCCCATACTTGCATCCACTGCGTTCATAAGGATATTGAGAAAAACCTGAAGGACCTGATCATGAACGGCAAGAACAAATGGAAGATTCTCCTCCAAGGCCACGTTGAGCTTTATCGAGCGTGCTTTTTTTCCGTACTGCACGATATTCAATGCTTCACGTACAACAAGATTGATACTGACATCCTTCACTTCGTGGGTGGAGGGCCTTGAGAAATCGACAAGCTCGCGGATGATCTTTGCGATCCTGTTGATCTGATTCTTTACCAGCTCCAGCTTTTCCTGCACAAAGTCATCTTCGGTCTGACGCTGGACGACCTGGACCAGTGAAGAAATGGATGTGAGCGGATTCCCGACCTCGTGCGCAATACCTGCAGCAAGTGTTCCGAAGGTCTCCATTTTTTGAGAGCGGACGACCTGTCGCTCAAGGATCTTCTGGTCGGTGATGTCGCGGTGTGCGCCAAGGAAGCCAATCACTGCATGCTGTTCGTCCACGATCGGAGAGATAACGAGTTCGGAATAGAACAACTCACCGTTCTTCTTTCTATTCTGTATCTGTCCCACCCATTGCTGTCCGGCATTGATCTTCAGCCAGACCTTCTTCCAGAACTCTTTTCCGTGTTTCCCGCTGTTCAGTTTGTTCGGATTCTGCCCGATCAGTTCTTCGCGCGAGTATCCGGTGATATGTTCAAAGGCCGGATTCACATAGATCATCTTCCCCTCGGTGCTTGTGATCTGGATCGGATTGACCGTTCGATGGATCACTTCGGAGAAACGGATCAGTTCAAGTTCCTTTTCATGCTGCGCGGAAATATCCCGAACAACGACAAGGAATTGTGCACTCTTCGAACCCGTCAGCGGATGAACGGAAACTTCGGTGAAGATCTTCTCCTGCGGTGACTGATGGAATTCTGCACGGAATGTTGCCGGAGTATGATTCACACTCTTTTCCAGAAGCTCAAGACCGGCCTCCTTGAAGCATGCGGACAATTTTGTCTGTGCGAATTTTCGTTCGGCAGCTTTTGCGTTGACCTCTATGATCTTGGTCGTTTCATCAATGATGAATGCAAAATCCTGTAATTGATGGAAGATCTGTTTGTAGATATCAAGAGTTAGCGGCATAGGATGTGGTATTTTGTTTCACTATAGTACGACATATTTGTCCTGATTACAATTGAAGTTTGGATAAAATTGTCTCTTTTACAGCTGAAAATGGTCGAAATACAATGATTTTTGGATATCCATACAGTCTATGAGTGACAAAACGAAAAAGCCCCGTCTGATGATTCAGACGGGGCTGCTTGAAATCGAAATTCGGATAATTAGCTTCGGTAGATCATTGAACGCATTGAAACTGAACTCATATCAAAATCATCATTAAAGAACGCCGGATTCTCATTCTTATGCTGAAAACCAAGAACGTACATCAACGGAAGGAAATGATCGTATGTCGGATGGGCCAATTGCGCGATGGAACCAAGTTTCTGGAATTCCTGTATCGACTTCTGATCACCGTTCACGAGCCATTGTTTTATCGTTGCATCGAACTCCACTGCCCAGTCATACGGTTTTGCATTCTGGAAATTGATCGCCTGAAGGTTGTGGACGATATTACCGCTTCCCATGATCATCACTCCTTTGTCGCGAAGAGAGCGGAGTTCCTGAGCTAGTTCAACATGATAGCTCATCGGTTTACTGTAATCGATGCTTAATTGATAGACAGGGATATCGGCTTTCGGGAACATCTTTTTCAGAACACTCCACGTGCCGTGATCGAATCCCCATTGATCATCCAACGCGATGTGGTTCTTCATTGCAAGACGCTGTGTCTCCTTCGCCATTTCCGGTGCACCGGGAGCGGGGTATTGTTGCGCAAAGAGTTCCTGCGGAAAACCGCCGAAGTCATGGATCGTCTCGGGATGTTCCACCGTTAGAACGCGTGTCCCGCGCGTAAGCCAATGGGCAGAGATCGAAAGGATCGCCTGCGGTCTCGGCAGTTCGGTCCCGATCTTCTTCCATGACTCGCTGTACCGGTTAACTTCGATCGCATTCATCGGATTCCCGTGTCCGATGAACATCAGCGGCATACGATCACTTGTTGAATGGTCGTCGGTTATATTTTTCAGATCATGTAATTTCATAGTTCCTCCCGCAATGGGGATCATTGCCATTGTCCGAATGAACTCTTTCCTGTTCATGCGTTGTTAATTCAGTGATACCGAGGGGAACATTGCCCCTGCCATATCATGGAACATCAGTTCGGTGAATCGATAGGTGAAGTATTTATCCATCGGCTGCTGTTCCAATAATGCTTGAGCATCGGACTGACTTTGTGCCACCATCACGATCCATACTTTGGAACGATCGGCAGAAAGTGTGTAGCTCAGGAATTTCCTCTTGGTGAGCAGGTCCACCACCATCGCCCGCTGCGAAGGAATGAGCGTAAAGAATTCCTGCGGCGGTTCATACGGAAGCTGTACTTCGACCATGTATGTTTTCATTCTTGTCTCCTCAATCGTTCATTGATACTTCGATCACCAGCATCACTGTTGGTTCGGCTGTATGGAATAACGCTTGTTCTTCCTGAATAATTCCAACCGAGTCTCCCCGACGCAACACCTGGTTGTTCACCGTGACTACTCCCGAAACTACATGGACGAACAATCCGACCGTATCTCTATTTAAATTGTAACCAATATGCTTGTTTTCATCGAATTCTCCAAGGAGAACTGCAGCAAGTTGGCGCACCGTAAGAGAATTCGAATTGTTCGGTGAAACGAGCTCCACCAGCGAATTCTTTTCTGCAGTAAGATCAAATAGACCTTTTGTTTTGATCGGCTCCTTGTTCAGTCCATTTGGCAAAAAACCGATCTGGATCTTCTCTGACTCAATTGAACCTGGATTGAACTCTGCCTGAAACATCCCCTTCCCGGCGGACATCACCTGCAGTGTGTTCTCCGGGAAATTGGATGCACCGCCGAAGCTATCCTGATAACCTATTGTTCCGGAAAGGATGATATCGACCAATTCCATATTTCGGTGGAGTTTCATACCGGAACTTCCCGAGTCGGCATTTAGGGTCGTTCTCGTCAACTGCACAAGATTCCCGAATCCGAGATACTTTTCGGATTCCGACGGAAAGAACGTCTCAGCCGAAGTACCCCAATTTCCCGAAGTATTCATCCTCTCTTCAGCGCGGTATACTGTATACATTATTGACCCTGAATCTCTGATACGTTTAATTTATCGTGATTTTGTTCGTCGATATTTGCATTCACAGATCACCGCACGCAGAATAATGGGTGCTATGCATGTTCGGTCTCGCGATCATTGAAAGGGCAGTACTGCGTAAAAAGCAACTGCACTGCCGAAGCAGTGCAGTATTGTGTGTTCATTTCAACAAATTTCAGGGATATCCTGAAGTATGACTTCAGGGAACGTTCCCTTTATTTCGCCTGATTCAATTCAACGTTGAGCGTCAATTCGATCTCTTCGCCGACCAGGAATCCGCCTGCTTCGAGCGCGGCATTCCACATCAGACCCCACTCCTTGCGGTTGATGGTTGTGGATGCTTTGAATGCAGCCACGATCTGTCCCCAAGGATTCACTGCCTGCCCTTTGAATTTCGCATCGAGCACAACATTCTTACTGATTCCTCGCATGGTAAGGACCCCGGTGATCGCAAGTTTGCCGCTCCCCTTCGATTCAACACCCGTGCTTTTGAAACTCAATACAGGATGATTCTCTGCATCGAAGAAATCTGCACTGCGCAGGTGATTGTCACGATCGTTATTCTCGGTATTGATGCTCTTTGCATTGATCGTAACTTCGATCTGAGCATCACTGAAATCATCCTTTGCGGCCGTTACTGTACCCTGAAATTCTTTGAATGTTCCGGTCACTTCAGAGATCACCATATGCGAGACCGTGAAGTTGATGTTGGTGTGAGCGACATCGATCACCCATGATTTACCGATATTGACATTTTCTGTTGTTGATGACATGATAATTTTCCCTTAATAGTATAAGCGTAGATGATTGTATTAACCCTGGATGAACTCGACATTGAATGTAAGATCGACATTTTCGCCAACAAGAAGTCCGCCGGCTTCAAGACCTTTGTTCCATTTTAAACCCCACTGCGTACGATCAATGACGGTATTGGACTTGAAGATCGCGACAGTCTTTCCCCACGGATTCTTTGTCTTTCCTTTTAACTGAGCATCTAACACTACTTGCTTTGTCACTCCGCGCATCGTCAGATCGCCGGTCACTTTAAATTTTCCATCTGCAGCCTTCTCTACTTTTGTACTCTTGAACGTTACAATACTGTCCACTGCCGCATTGAAGAAATCAGGACTTTTCAAATGCCCGTCACGGTTCGGCTCATCAGTATCAACACTGCCGGCTTTGATTGCGATGGAAACCTTCATATCCGAGAAATCCTCTTTTGAGCTTTCGAGAGTGCCGTTGAAATCTTTGAATTTTCCGGTCACTTCAGAAACGACAAGATGTGCAACGCTGAAATTGATATTGCTGTGGGATTTTTCAACGATCCATTTTGACTGTCCAAATGACATTGCCGAAACAATGAAGAGAACGGCGAATACTTTTACTGTGTGTTTCATGTAGTTTATCCTTTGTTTTTAGTGTAATGTATGAATTGTGTTTGAAGTCGTATTAATTCTTGAGTCGCTGAGTCATAATTCCGTATGTTTTACAGAGCATCCGAGTTTCTTCAGCAGTACGGATAATGTTTCAATCTCCTGCTCATTCAATGCCGACCAGACCATTTCTTCGACAAATCGTGCATGCGACGGGAACATCTCATTGAATTTCTCTTCCCCGGCTTTCGTCAACCGGACAAAATATGCTCTCCGATCCTCGTTGTCTTTGATCCGCTCGACCAATCCCAGTTTTTCAAGATTGTCGATCACAACGGTCATGTTCCCGCCGGTGGTCAGTTTTTTGGAACACATCTCTCCGATCTTCATCTGTCCCAAGTGTCCCAGCGTTTCGATGATGCCGAATTGCGGAGTGGTTAATCCATAACGGTCGATATCTTTTGCTGTGATGTTTGCACAGGTATCAGCCGCTCGGGCTAACTTCACCCACATTGAAAGGGCAAGGTCTGCTTTTTTACCGTATTTTTGGGTTGTTTTCATAAGATTATAGTTTTAACTCATTATTTACTAACTTTAATATAACTAATTAGTAGTATTATGTCAAGACCTTTTTTTGTTTATATTTAAAATTAAAAATGGCGGCCCGCAAGCCGCCATTTATTGAAGATTCAAACCAATTAGATACCGTCTTGTGCAATACACCAGGATAGGATCGCCATGGCAATTGCTCCAAGTTCCAACTCCCGAGGATGGACTTTATCGATCGTGTCATGATTGGAATGGTGATAATCAAAATAACGCTGGGACTCAGGATTGAGTCCGATCATCACGGTTCCAAACGATTCCAAGGTACTGATATCTGCTCCTCCGCCGCCGCGGCGGATCCTGTCTGCGCCAACAGATTCAAGAATTGACGAATAAGAGCGTATCTTTTCAAATCGTACAGAATCCGTAGAGACTCCAAATCCTTTCGGTTGAAATCCGCCGGCATCGCTCTCAATGGCTGCCAGATGTTTTTCTGATCTCGATTTTGAAAATGCGGCATACGCTCTTCCCCCCTTCAATCCGTTCTCTTCATTGGCATAAAGCACTGCTCTGATCGTACGTTTTGGTATTCCATTCATAGACTTGATCAAACGGATGACCTCAATGCTTTGGACTATTCCGCTCCCGTCGTCATGCGCACCGGTCCCTTTATCCCACGAATCCAGATGCCCGCCGACAACGATGATATCATTCGGTCGTTCTGACCCGGTGATCTGCCCGATAACATTGTACGAGGGAACATCCGCAAATGTTTTGGCGCTTAACCGGATCGTTACAGTCACATTCTTCTCTTTTGTGATCAGAGCACTTAACGCATTTGCATCGAGTGTACTGACCGCTGCTGCGGGGATCTTCGGTATGCTGTCATCATACCGCATCGCACCAGTATGCGGTTCATCATCGATGGCATTGGTCATCGAACGGACAAGTACGCCGACTGCACCGACCTTTGCCGCTTCTACTGCTCCGCTCGTCCGCTGATTGACTGCTCCGCCATACGCTTCACCGGTATTGAATTTCGTCCTGTCGAACGGACGATTAAAAAAGAGGATCTTTCCTTTTGCTTTATCTCCCAATGCTTTCACTTCATCGAAGTTATGCACTTCGATCACTGAACCTGTTACCCCGTTATTCGGAGTTCCGATCGAACCTCCGAGAGCGCAGATCGTCAGTTCAGTAGATTTCCCTCCGCTCATTGCTTCTGCTTTTTCGATCGGTCCACGCACCCATTTCGGGATCATCACCGGTTCCAGCCAGACGGAATCCGCACCCGCCAATTCAAGCTGTTTCTTACCCCACTGAACTGCTTTTTCATACCCTTCGGATCCGCTCAAGCGTGTTCCGACCGATGTTGTAAGATCTTTTAA
>JBMOHT010000086.1:0-15242 GCA_049317705.1 Bacteroidota bacterium
ACGGATGTTCGTCCTTCGGTCATTTTGATCTTGTCCCACAGTGCGGATTGTTCCGCTCCTGAGTTGACCACGGCATCACCGTAGATATGCGGATGACGGCGGATGAGTTTCTCGTTGATCGATGTAAAGACATCCTCCAATGTGAACCTGTTTTCCTCTTCCGCAATGATGGAATGGAAAAGGACCTGAAGTGCCACATCACCGAGTTCCCCTTTCAGGTCGTCGAAATTCTTCCGGTCGATCGCATCAAGCGCTTCGTACGTTTCCTCAACGAAATGTTTCTTCAAGGACTCGTGCGTCTGTTCCTTGTCCCACGGACACTCGTTCCGCAGTCTGCGCATGATAGCGACAAATTCATCGAATTCTTTCATGATTTTCCTATAGGTATTTTCCGTGAAAAAAACACTACACTTTAAAAAGTATTTCGCTCAACGCCGGGATTTCGGAAGAAAAGGTATTGGCATTTACAATATCCCTTTTGTAATTTTCGGTCAAGGGAAAACAACTGTCATGAAAACACTCATCATCATCATTTCTGCTCTTGCCGTTTTCGCTGCAGTGTTCCTGCACATCCTCGCACAGAAACAACCTGCCGATCTTATCATCATCAATGCGAATATCTACACGGTCGATGCACAAAATTCGATCGCGGAAGCGGTCGCGGTCCGCGGCAGCAGGATCATCGCTGTCGGCACATCACAAGATATACAAAAACAGTATACTTCTCAAAACGTGATCGATGCGAAAGGGAAGACGGTCATTCCGGGAATGATCGACTCACACGCGCATGTGATGGGACTCGGACAGAGTCTTTCGGAATTGAATCTCTACGGAACGACATCATCACAGCAGATCGTTGATATGCTCGCTGCACGCGTGAAGAGTGCGAAACCGGGAGAATGGATCCGCGGACGCGGCTGGGATCAGAACGACTGGGGAAGCGGTACCGGACAAAAACCGTTCCCGACGGCAGCGATGCTCGACAAAGTTTCCCCGAATAATCCCGTCATTCTCAACAGGATCGACGGTCATGCGATCTGGGTGAACTCCAAAGCAATGGAGATCGCAAGAAATAAAACTGATCTGACGATGGAAGTGGACGGGGGAATCGTGATGAAGGACCGGTTCGGAAATCCGACCGGAGTTTTTGTGGACAATGCCGAATCGCTAGTGCGGAATGTGCTTCCCGATTATTCCGTAGCGGAAAAGACCGAATTGTATCATAAAGCGTTCAACGAATGTCTTCGGAATGGACTTACCGGCGTGCACGACATGGGAATTGACCGTACCGATTTTGAAATATACCGCACGCTCGCCGATTCGAAGGAACTTCCTGTACGTATCTATGGATTGATCGGCGGGAACGGTGAATTCCTTGAATCGATGCTGAAGAGCGGTCCATACGTGGACGTAACCAATCATTTACTTTCACTCCGTTCCATTAAACTGTATTTGGACGGTGCGCTCGGTTCCCGCGGTGCGGCGTTGATCGAACCGTACAGCGATGAACCGGAAAGCCGCGGTGTCATCACGTTCTCTCCCGACTCCATCCGTGTCATCACCGAACAGGCACTGCAGCGCGGATTCCAGGTGTGCGTGCATGCGATCGGTGACAGAGCCAATAAGACGGCATTGGATGCGTTCGAAGCCGCGTCGAAAAAATTCCCGGTGCAGGCCCGCAATGCTCGGTTACGGATAGAGCATGCGCAGATCATAGCACCGGACGATATTCCGCGGTTCAAACAATTGAACGTCATTCCGAGTATGCAGCCGACTCATGCAACGTCCGATATGTATTGGGCACAGGCACGGCTTGGTCCGGAACGCATCCTTGGCGCGTATGCCTGGCGTTCTTTGCTTGATGACGGTAATATCATTCCGGCAGGTTCTGATTTCCCCGTAGAGCTTCCGAATCCATTGAGCGGATTCTACGCCGCGATCACGCGTCAGGACAAGGAAGGAATTCCCCGCAATGCGCGTGATGTTGAAAAATTATTCCAATTATCTGCCGAAGGGATCCGCGATACCACACTCTTCAACGACGGTTGGTTCGCTCCGCAAAAAATGACCCGAACAGAAGCACTCAGGGCCTTCACTCAATGGGGAGCGTATGCGGAATTCCTGGAGAATGAGAAGGGAAGCATTCAGACGGGGAAACTGGCGGACCTGGTATTCCTTTCGAAAGATATCATGACCATCGAACCAAAAGAGATCCTCACAACGGAGGTTGAAATGACCATCGTCGGGGGGAAGATCCGTTACAGAAAATAAAGTGAACGATCCACCGGACCTGTCGAGAACGGTACCACATCACGGAGGTTATCATGTATGAGAAATTATTATCCGAAGCAGAACGATTTTTAGAAGCGCATAAGACGAAAGAAGTTCCGATCCTGGAACTGTGGGATGAAATGGCCGAACGGTCCGAGGACCTGAAATTCGACATGCCGGAGAATCTCGGTGATTTTGAGATGCTCATCGAAGCGGATAAACGGTTCATCTTTGTCGCTGCAAAGATCGAGGATGAGATCGAAGATGTGGATGTGGGAGAAGAAGAGGGGGAATATGAAGTAGGTGAGGATTTCTTTGAAGTGGAGAAGATGGAGAAGCTCGGCTTCAATCAGGACCAGATCGTCGGTCTGAAAAAATACGAAAAGAAAAAACGGACGGATGAAGATGAGGACGATGATGACCGGCATGACGGACATGCTCAGACACTTGCAAAAACTGCATTGAAAAAAACTGCAGCAATACCGGTGAAGAAGAAAACGAACGGCACGGCGCCGAAACCGGCGAAGTCCAAAACGAAGCCCGCAAAATCCACCAAAGGGAAGAAGTAATTATTGAGTTCATCAGCCGCACCAAAAAAGATCTGGACCATTCTCGATCTGCTCAATTGGGGTACAGAGTATCTCAAGGAAAAGAAGATCGAGGATGCCCGGCTTACCATCGAACTGCTGTTGTCCCACGTCCTGTCCTATCAGAGGATCCAGCTCTATACGAGTTTTGACAAACCTCTGTCGGACGAAGAACTTGCCCGCTTCAAGGAATTACTGAAACGCCGTCTGGCGAATGAACCTCTCCAGTATATCACCGGCAGTACACAATTTATGGGATTACCATTCGCGGTGGACCGTCGTGTGCTGATCCCGCGTCCTGAAACAGAGATCCTCGTTGATCAATGCGTGAAGACGGTGAAACAGTCCTTCGCGAATGAGGGAACTATTTCCATTCTCGATCTCGGCACCGGCAGCGGATGTATTGCCGTTGCTCTCGCTAAACTTTTGCCGGCATCGACCGTTACCGCTGTTGATGTCAGTGTAGAAGCACTGGCCGTTGCCCAACAAAATGCCGTGACAAATAATCTTCAGGACAGGGTGCGGTTCGAGCAGAATGATATTCTGCAGATGTCCGGCGGAATTTTGTCGGAGAAATTTCACTGCATCATTTCGAATCCGCCGTATATCTCAGAAAAAGAATTTGCCGAAGTGTCGAAGGATGTGAAGGATTTCGAACCGAATTCGGCATTGACGGATCATGGCGACGGACTGAAATTCTATCCGCCGATCGCTTCATTTGCAATGGACCATCTGACCGGGAACGGCTTCGTTTGCGTTGAACATGCGTACGATCAATCCGAACTAGTGCAAAAGATCTTTGCAGAATATGGATTTATCGAGCCAGTCGTAATCAAAGACTATCAGGGGATCAATCGACATTTGTTGTTTGTCAAAAAATCATAATAAATTCCAAAAAACAAATCACAAATCACAAATACCAAAAAACAAATTTCAAATACAAACTATAAGAGTTAAATCCAGCATCCAGTATCCAGAACCCAGTATCCGAATCTTGAAACCTGAGTCCAATTTCCTTAGACCAAAATCCTAACACCTAATCCCTAACACCTCCATAGTTTTTCAAATAAAACATGCGCGCCCTCATACAACGTGTCTCATCAGCAAGCGTTACTATAGACGGGAAACTCCACAGTTCCATTGGCAAAGGTTTACTGATTCTGCTCGGCATCAAAACGACGGACACGGAGACCGAAGTGCAGTATCTTGCTGAAAAATGTGCAGTTCTGCGCATCTTTGAGGATGCGGATGAGAAGATGAATCTTTCCGTGCAGGATGTCGGCGGTTCTGTTATGATCGTTTCGCAGTTCACTTTGTACGGCGATACCCGCAAAGGAAACCGGCCGAGTTTCATTGAAGCAGCTCCTCCTGAGATCGCCGAACCGCTCTATGAGAAATTCGTCGCATCTGTTTCATCATTGATCGGAAAAGAAAAGGTCGCTACCGGTGTCTTTCGGGCGATGATGGATGTTGCACTGGTGAATGATGGACCGGTCACTGTTATTGTCGAATCAAAACCTCAGACCTGAAACGTCACTGCAATTCTCCCGCAGAAGAGGAATATCTTTTGACTTTCCACTTTTGACTTTATACTTTCCTGTATGGCTTTCTATTTCATTTTTTGGGATGGCGTCGGATACGGGAAGAATGATCCTGCGTCGAATCCATTCATAACCGCTCAGCTTCCCACGATTCGCTCGTTGTTCGGCGGGAATGTTCCTGCAAAAACGTTCAAACGCTATTCTTCAGAAACGGTCTCTCTTTCTCCCGTCAACACAACGCTCCGCATGTCGGGACTCCCGCAGAGCGGCACGGGACAGACCGCGATCATGACGGGAATGAATGCATCGAAATTCGTCGGGAAACATTTTGGACCGCATCCGTATTCAACACTCATTCCAGTTATTAAAGAGAAGAATCTGTTCAATCAGCTGAAGTCCATCGGACGATCGTATTATTTCGCGAATGGATATCCCCAAAAGTATCTCGATTATCTTTATGGACCGAAAGGAAGGTTCCCGACCATCGCGTTGTCCTATCTTTCGGCCGGCGGTACTCTCAATACTCACAAAGAGATCATCAGCCGCACAGCGATCTCCGCAGATATCGCCGGAACACGGTGGCACGAACTCGGTCATCCTGATGTGAAACCTGTTCCTCCTGTGGAAAGCGGCAGATTGTTCACCGAACTCGCAAAGAACGTCGATCTGATCTATTTCGAATATTTTGTAACAGACCATGCAGGACATTCACAAGACATGGTGCTCTCCGTTGAGATGCTCGAACGGATGGACGGATTCCTTGCCGGCATCCTTGAATCATTTAACTATGAACAAGATACACTGCTGATGATAAGTGATCATGGGAATATCGAAGACCTTTCCGTGAAGACACATACGATGAATCCCGTTCCATTGATCGTCATCGGCAAGCAGCATCAATATTTTTCCTCGCGCATTAAGAACCTCACACATGTAACTCCTGCAATACTCTCATACTTCCAATCCCATTGAAGTTATGAACGAACGTCCTGCACTCCGTGCAGCTGCGGTCATTATTCTCGGCATTTGTTCTGCGCGGTTCATTCCAATTGATTGGAGGATCTCCGCGTTGTTCGCCACCGTGTTTCTTGTCCTTTCGATCATTTCCTATGCATTTCATTGGAAACTGAAAGGAAGAGAATCATTCCTTTCATTCTTCATTCTTCCGTTACTTTTCTTCGCTTCCGCTGCGTCGTATTCCGTGAATGTCCATCTTTATGGAAACGAGCATATCACTCAGTATCTAGATTCGTCTGACACACTCACCATCTATTGTACTGTCGCGGATCAGCCGCGAGTGACGAACGGGAAGACGACGATGCTGGTCTCCGTCACTGCACTGCGGAATGAATTCGATTCCATTCGAACGGAAGGGAGAGCGTATCTTACGATCATCCCCATCCGCAGATCGAAGGAAGTGCCGGTGCAGATCCCGTATGGTTCGCTGCTTTCTTTCCGCAGCATCATGCAGTCTCCGGGACGGGAACGCAATCCGGGAGAGTTCAGCTATCGGGACTATCTAGGGCTGAACAATATCCATGGGAGCATTACGGTCGTCGGTTATTCCAATGTCGTTGTCGCGAACGAGCGTGAGCAGAACGTGTTCTTTGAATACATCATCTTTCCGTCGAAGGAGTTCGTTTCAAAGAGCATTCGGACGGCCATGAGCGGTGATGAAGCAAATTTCCTGACCGGCCTGTTGCTGGGAGACAGGACGGATCTTTCTGCCGATATCAAAAATGCGTTCATGAATACCGGGACGATCCATGTTCTGGCAGTTTCCGGTTCGCATGTTGTTCTTGTGGCGGAGATCATCTTCGTTGTCGTCGGATTACTCCGCTTTTCTGGAAAGCCGAAATACCTTCTCGCAATCATCTTCCTTCTCTATTACATGTATCTCACCGGTGCGACGCCGTCGGTCGTCCGCGCGACACTGATGGTGATCGTGATGTACCTGGGAAAGATCTTCGAGGAACGGACCGATGTCTATAATGTCCTTGGTGTTTCTGCCGTTATCATCCTTCTGTTCGATCCGAAACAACTGTTCGATGTCGGATTCCAGCTTTCCTTTTCCGCTGTCTTTTCCATTGTCTATTTCTATCCGAAAGTGAATGTACTGGTCCCGAAGTTTCCCGACTCGGTGAACAAATTCAATATTCTGACGACCGTGTGGCAATTGTTCGCAGTGTCGCTTGCGGCGCAGATAGGGACTTTGCCGTTCACCGCATACTATTTCGGGAAAGTATCGATCGTCTCGCTGTTCGCAAACCTTATTGTTGTACCGCTCGTGGAAATCATCGTCACGGTTGGACTCAGCGGAGCATTGCTCGGCATTTTCTCGATGTGGATCGCTTCCTGTTTCAGCGAGGTGAACAGTGTTATTTCGGTGATCACACTCTGGTTCGTAAAATGGGCGGAGCAGGTTCCGTATGCAGTAGTGAATACCGCCACATTTGGATTTAAGGAGACGATATTCTATTCCTCGCTGATCGGATTCTTGTTCAATATGGGAAACCGGACGGTCCAAAAGCGGTTCATATTCGGTGCTCTTGCCGCAGCAAATATATTCCTCTTCCTTTCATTCACTGAGACGGATGAGAAAAAATTGAAGGTGACGTTCCTTGATGTCGGTCAGGGGGATGGAGCGGTGATACAATTCCCGACGGGTGAGACGGTCATCGTCGATGCAGGACCGAAAACTCCGGGAGTTGATGCGGGAGAACGGACGGTCGCTCCATTTCTGCGGCGTTCCGGTATCTCGCACATTGATGCCATGATCACAACTCACCCGCATGCCGATCACCTTGGCGGTGTGCCATATTTGTTGAAGAACTTTTCCGTTCATGCCACGGTTGATGCCGGGCAGAGTGCACAATCCGCACTTTTTAGGGATTATGACCGATTAGAGCAGCAATGCGAACAGATCACCGTCCGGGCAGGAATGATCCTAAATTACGGCGGTGCGAGGTTATATGTTCTGCATCCCACGCAGCGGTTCATCGACAGCGACTCGACGAACGGCTATTCCGATCTTAATCAGTCCTCCGTTGTATTCAAACTTCAGTATGGAAACACATCGATGCTTTTCACCGGTGATGCCGAGATCGAAGCAGAGGAACAGCTTGTCGATTGTTATGGAGATTTTCTCCGCTCCGATCTGCTAAAAGCGGGACATCACGGTTCTTCCACGAGCAGTTCAGAACGGTTCGTATCCGTTATCCAACCGAAACATGCGGTCGTTTCCGTGGCGAAGTTCAACAAATTCCGTCATCCTTCAAAAAAGGTGCTCCGTCGATTTCTTGAGCATCATGCTGTCATCCATCGAACGGATGAGGAAGGGGCGGTCATCGTCGAGTCCGACGGAAAAGAATTGCATGTGGTCGGCTGGCGCTGAAAATAATATGGACGTTTACTAATTTAGTGTTCAGAAAAATCGTCTCTCGCCAAGACGCAAAGCCGCCAAGGGTAAGAAAGTTGTTTATGTTACAAATTATCAATTGTTTTTGCGTCTTAGCGACTTTGCGAGAGGAATGCTTTCGATTCTAATAAATTCTTACCTGTTTCATCTTGTCCCCATCTTTCTTATTTTCATTCCACCGGTCATTCACCAATCATTTCTTCAGCGGAACACATGTCGTCGAAGCAATTCAAGACAGATTCTGATATTCCCGTCAAACAATCCTACGGCCCGGCCGATGCGGGAACGTCGCATCCGTTGGGTGAACCGGGTGCATTTCCATTTACTCGTGGTGTGCATCCCTCAATGTATCGCTCGAGATTATGGACGATGCGTCAGTATGCAGGTTTCGGGAATGCGAAACAGTCCAACGAACGATATAAATATCTGCTTTCGCAGGGAACAACCGGACTATCCGTCGCATTCGATCTGCCGACACAGATAGGATACGACTCCGATCACCTGATGAGCCAAGGTGAAGTGGGGAAGGTCGGCGTAGCGATCGACACATTGGCGGATATGGAGATCCTGTTCGATGGGATAGAACTGCAAAAGATCACCACGTCTATGACGATCAATGCAACAGCCGCGATTCTTCTCTGCATGTATGTTGCGCTCGCAAAGAAACAGAATGCCGATCTCACGAAGATCTCCGGTACCATCCAGAACGACATCCTGAAAGAATATATTGCACGCGGCACACATATCTACCCGCCGCAGCCGTCGATGCGTTTGGTGACGGACACATTCGCATGGTGCAGCACGAATCTTCCGTCGTGGAATACCATTTCCATCAGCGGATATCACATCCGCGAAGCCGGTTCCACTGCGGTCCAGGAACTTGCATTCACCATTGCAAATGCAAAAGAATACGTCCGTTCAGCGATGCAGGCTGGACTCGATGTTGATACGTTCGGTCCAAGACTCTCGTTCTTTTTCAATGCACACAATAATCTTTTTGAGGAAGTAGCGAAGTTCCGTGCTGCGCGCCGTCTCTGGGCGACCATCATGAAGGAAGAATTCAACGCGAAAAATCCCGATTCAATGAAATTACGGTTTCACACCCAAACGGCCGGTTCGTCGCTGGCAGCACAGCAGATCGATACGAATGTTCCGCGCGTGACACTCCAGGCGCTATCTGCCGTTCTCGGCGGTACACAATCCCTGCACACGAACGCGAAAGATGAAGCGCTTGCGCTTCCGACCGAAGCTTCGGCACGGTTAGCGCTCAGGACGCAGCAAGTGATCGGATACGAATCTGGCGTGACGGAGACGGTCGATCCTTTGGCCGGTTCGTATTATGTGGAATCGTTGACGAATGAGATTGAAAAACGTGCTAAGGAGTATCTTGCAAAGATCGATGCAATGGGGGGCTCGGTGAAAGCGATCGAACAGAATTATTTTCAGACGGAGATCGCCGACAGTGCATACAAATACCAGCGCGCCATCGATGAGAAACAAAAGATCATCGTCGGTGTGAACGAATTCATCATTGAAGAGCAGCAGACAGAAGGGTTGTTGAAGGTCGATGAATCGATCCGTGAAGAGCAGATCACGTCGCTTCAAGCGGTACGTTCGCGTCGCAACAACGAAAAGGTCAATTCCATTCTCAGTCAATTGAAGTCCGCCGCACAAGGAAATGAGAATGTCATTCCTTTCATCCTGAATGCGGTGGAAGAATATGCATCAATCGGCGAGATCTCGGATACATTGCGGGAAGTTTGGGGAGTGTACGAATGAACCCGATAACAAAACAACAGCTGGCGGATATCAAACTGCTGCAGCAAAAGAAATACCGCGAAGAAGCCGGTACCTTCATTGTTGAAGGATGGAAATCCATCCAGGAAGCAGCGAATGCCGGAGTGAGGATCGATACGGTGCTGTATGACGAATTGCGTGTTGAGAACAAAAAGCTTCTTTCATGGCTGCAGGATCATGCACGGCGGACCTATGCAGTGAAATCAAAGGAACTCGATTCCATCGCTGACACTGTCAGTGCGCAGGGTATCGTTGCTGTGCTGCCGAAATTCTCCGGCGCAAAGTACATCGCTCCCGTCTTCGAAAAGCCGAAGTCCCTCATCGTAGTTCTGGACGGTATCAACGATCCGGGAAATCTTGGAACGATCATCCGCACGTGCGACTGGTTCGGAGTGGATGCTGTGGTGATCGGAAAGAATTCCGTTGAATTGTATAATCCGAAGGTCGTGCGTGCGACGATGGGTTCGATGTTCCACCTTCCCATCGATGAAGATGCGGACCTGAAACTATTCTTGATGCTTTGCAAAAAACAAAAGTATTCGATCTACTCTACTGAATTGACCGGCAGCAAAGATCTACGGACAGTCTCATTCTCCGACCGCTCTGTTGTAGTCATCGGCAGTGAATCGCACGGTGTATCTCCCGAAGTATCCTCAATGGCGGATCAGAAGATCCTCATTCCGCAGTTCGGAAAAGCGGAATCACTCAACGCTGCGATGGCGTGCGGTATCATCCTTTCCCATATAAAATTATGATCACCGATGTCCCGGGTATCCGTGTTGGTCAATACACCGATGAGAAGAATATCACCGGCTGTTCCGTGATATTGTGTCCGCCGAAGACCGTCGCAAGCTGCGAGGTCCGCGGTTCATCTCCCGGTTCACGCGAACTTGCGCTCCTCGCACCCGATAAACAGATGCAGGAAGTGCACGCAATTCTTCTCTCCGGCGGCAGCGCATATGGACTTGGTGCAGCGAACGGGGTGATGAAATTTCTCGCTGAACGCGAGGTCGGTTACAAGACTCCCTGGGTGACTGTGCCGATCGTTCCGCAGGCGATCATTTTCGATCTGAATCTCGGAAGTTCGTCAGTATTTCCCGTCGCGGAGAATGCATACGAAGCATGCCAGAATGCTTCGATTGTGGTTGAACAGGGAAGCGTGGGTGCCGGCACCGGGGCTGTCGTCGGAAAATGGAACGGCTTTGAAAAAGCGATGAAGGGGGGCGTCGGTTCTTCTTCGATCAGAAAAGGAGAACTTGTCGTCGGTGCATTTGCTGTTGTCAATGCAGTAGGTGATATTATTGATGCTGACGGTTCAGTTATCGCCGGAGCGAATATGAACGGGAAGTATTTTTCGCAGGCAGAACGGCTTGAACTTTTCTACAATGACCGGTTATTATCACGTAATACGAACACGACGCTCGTCGTCGTCGCATCGAATGCGAAACTGGGAAAATCGGACACGTTCCGTGTTTCACAGCGCGTGCATGACGGAATGTCCCGTGCGATCCATCCATGTCATACAACTTTCGACGGTGACGTGTCGTTCGCACTTTCTACCGGAGAAGTAACAGCACCGATCGATTTCGTCGCTGAACTGGCGGCGGAAGCAGCATCACAGGCAATTAGGAACGCAGTCCGCGCAGCGCGGGGACGAGGCGGAGTGAAAGGATTGATGGACATATGATGAGATCATCGAATATCAAACGCGTAGTGAGTCTTCCGCGTGCTCTTTCGAAATTAGGATTCAGCTCCCGCAGTCAGGCGGAAAAACTTGTTGCGGACGGGGCGGTGACGGTGAACGGAAAAGTGATCACATCACCTGCATTCCGTGTCGATCCGCTGAAGGATAAGATCTCGGTGAAAGGAGATCTCGTCAAGAAGGATAAAACATTTATCTACCTGCTGATGAACAAACCGGCTGATGTCGTCACAACGCGGGTGGATGAACGCGGAAGAAAGACCGTCTACGATCTGCTGAAGGATCAGCAGCTGACGAAAGATGTCGGACATCTTTTCCCAGTCGGACGATTGGATAAGGAGACAAGCGGTGCACTGCTCATCACGAACGATACGCAACTCGGTGAGAAACTGACGAATCCCGCATCGAAATTTCCGAAGACGTATCACGTCGTTTGCGAAGGAACTCTTTCGCGCGAAGTACTGAGCGAACTTGCGGAGGGTGTTGAGATCGAAGAAGGATACACGACACTTCCGGCAAGGATCTCCAAAATGTATTCCGAGAATAATATCTCGGAGTGTGAGATCGTTATCGTTGAAGGGAAGAACCGGCAGATCCGCAGGATGTTCGAGAAGGTCGGTTTTCCTGTCATCGAACTGAAAAGGATTGCGATCGGAAAACTTCAGCTGGACGAACTTCAGGAAGGGAAATTGAGGAAACTGACCCGCGACGAGATCGACCTTCTGAAGAATGAAAAAAGTGAGAAGAACGAGAAAACCGAGAAACATGAAAAATATGAGAAGCGCGAGAAAAGGAAAGAACGGTAATGCCGAACATTGTCTGCAATATCATCGAAGCGTGTATCTTTTCCTTCGACAACAAACAACCGCTTTATCTGATGCTCCGCCGTTCAAAAGAAGAACCGGCGTATCCTGACGCATGGCAGATCGTAACCGGGTCCATCGAAAAAGGGGAAACAGCAGTTCAGGGAGCATTACGCGAGATCAAAGAGGAGACAGGATATGTCCCTCAAAAGTTCTGGGTCGTTCCGCACATGAACACATTCTATGCTGTGCGGAATGATACCGTGAATCATACCGTTATCTTCGCCGCCCAGGTGCCTCCCCGCACCGATCCCGTTCTGTCGGATGAACATTACCAGTTCGGCTGGTACACAATCGAACAGGCCAAAGCACTCTGCGTCTGGCCGGGACAGATGCAGGCGCTCCAGCTCATCCACGATTTTATCGTGAACGGAAAAAAAACTGCGGAATTTTCAGAGATAATTTTGTAATATTACACCGTCAACTTGGCTGTCCCTGAAGAGGCAGGCCAAGTTTTTTTTCGTATGTACTCGAATCAGGAGAAACTACCTTGTCTATCTTAGTTGTCGGATCGGTCGCGATCGATGATATTGAAACCCCCTTCGGAAAAGCAAATGACGTGCTCGGCGGTTCCGCAGTGTATATTGCCCTTGCCGCAAGCTATTTCACAACACCTGTCCGCCTGGTCGGTGTTGTCGGCGGAGATTATCCCCAAACGGCGATCGATTTTCTGAATGAACGCGGCGTGGATCTTACAGGACTCGAAGTTGTGAAAGAGGCAAAGACGTTCCGCTGGTCCGGCCGGTATCATTACGATCTGAACAACCGCGACACTCTCTCCCTGAACCTGAACGTATTCGAACAATTCAATCCGAAGATCCCCGAATCCTACAAAAAGACAAAATATATCTGCTTAGGAAACATCGATCCTGTGCTTCAGCGCAGAGTGCTTGAGCAGGTGGAGAAACCGACGCTTGTGGTCGGCGATACGATGAACTTCTGGATCGACACGAAAAAAGAAGAACTGATGAAGACCATCCCATTCTTTGATGTGTTCATCCTCAACGATTCCGAAGCCCGTCTGCTTGCGAATGACCATAATCTTCTTCGCGCTGCGAAAAAGATCCGTACGATGGGTGCGAAGACCCTCATCATTAAAAAAGGGGAACACGGTGCGCTGCTGTTCCACGACGATCAGATTTTCTCCGCCCCTGCGTATCCGCTCGAAGATATCTTCGATCCGACCGGTGCCGGTGACACGTTCGCATCAGGATTCACCGCGTGGCTTGCCAAGACGGATGATCTTTCTTTCGAGAATATGAAGCGTGCGGTCATTTACGGAAGCACGATGGCTTCGTTCTGTGTTGAGAAGGTATCCGTAGAAGGTCTCCGTGATCTTTCTTATTTGAAGATCCAGGACCGGTTCCGCGAATTCAAAGCGTTGTCAAAATTCGACGAATAAAATTTTTCTCATCTTTTGCGAAGCCCCAAGGGGGCAGGCCGCTAAGCCGCCTTTAATATCTTCACTAAAATATTCACAGCGCTTGCCCGCCACCCTGAGCGAAGTCGAAGGGTTGGCGGGTATTTGCTTTTAAAAGACACTATGAACAGTATCGAATGGCTCGGCGATTCGGTCCGTTTTTTGGACCAGACGGAACTCCCGCTCCGCGAGATCTATTGCGAGACGTCCGATCTCTCCGTCCTAAACGATGCCATCATTAAACTGAAGGTCCGCGGAGCACCTCTTCTCGGCATCTGCGCCGCATACGGACTTCTCCTCGGCATCCGTTCTGAAAAACGATCCTCTCCGCAGATCTTTGAACAGCACTTTGAACGGGCTGCAAAAAGTATCACTGCCACACGTCCCACGGCAAAAAATCTCTTTTGGGCAGTGGAACGAATGCGCAAAATCCTTCGTCTAAACCTTCACGAAACCGCAAGTGTGCTCTTTGAAAAATTAGAGAATGAAGCAGTTGCGATCCATCATGAGGACAGTCAAATGTGCGATCTGATGGGAAGATTCGGTTCCGAACTGATCCCGGCAGGTGCGAAGATCCTTACGCATTGCAATACCGGTGCACTCGCGACCGGCGGAATTGGTACGGCATTCGGTGTTCTGCTGACCGCTCATCATGACGGGAAAAATATCGAGGTCTTTGCGGATGAGACACGTCCGCTGCTGCAGGGAGCCCGTTTGACGATGTGGGAACTGATGAATGCAGGGATCCCGGCTACGCTCATCACGGACAATACCGCGGCATGGACGATCAAAACGAAGAAGATCGACCTCATCATCACCGGTGCGGATAGGATCACGGCGAACGGAGATTCAGCGAACAAGATCGGCACGTATAACCTTGCCGTGCTGGCGAAAGCGCACAAGATTCCGTTCTATATCGCTGCTCCGACATCGACGATCGATATTTTTATTGCACATGGCGACAGCATCCCGATCGAGGAACGGGGAGCGGGCGAGATCGTGAACGGATTCGGCACACAAGTAGCGCCGACCGGTTCAAAAGTGTTCGCTCCTGCATTCGATGTAACGCCGAATGAACTTATCACTGCCATCATCACGGAAAAAGGCGTTCTGCGTCCTCCGTATGAACGCTCCATCATCGAAGCGGTGAACCAATGATCGTCGAGACCGAAGCGGTCGTCCTGCATTCGATGGATTTCAGGGATACGAGCAAGATCGTCACGCTCTATTCAAAGAAGTTCGGCAAGATCAAGGTCGTCGCAAAAGGAACGCGCAATCAGAAGACGAACAAGTTCGGCTCTTCGCTTGAGCCGATGACGCATTCTTCGGTCGTGATCTATAAGAAGGAGCAGCAGGACCTGCACTTATTGTCGAAAAGCGAGATCGTCACATCGTTCAGCAGGATGCAGACCGATTCCGAACGGATGTTCACGGGGCTCGCACTTGTAGAACTGATGAACATGGTGATGCACAACGAAGAGGAGAACGAACGTCTCTTTCTGATGCTCGCCGCCTCGCTGAAGACGATCGACACAGCCGAAAAGAATTCGTTGAATGTACTGTTCGCATTCATGGTGAAGATGTTCGATCAGTTCGGCTTCGGATTATCCGTTGAAGCATGCGTCAATTGCGGTCGAAAGACG
>JBMOHT010000087.1:0-14923 GCA_049317705.1 Bacteroidota bacterium
GTGATCTGATTGGCGTAATCCGTCTTGAAACTGTACGTTTCGGTCCTGCTGTCCTGATACCAGTTCGTGCTCACCCGTTCGAGTACGGTAAAATATTTTGATTCCCACCACGTGCCGTTCCTCAGCACCGTTCCGCTCACATCGCCGACGCTGTCCAACCGGTCCACGATCTGAGAATAACTCGGCAGATAGATGTATGGAAGTTCATACCGCTCCTGCTGATGGGCGAGCATCACTTCAAAGAATGACTGTGCATTGATGGTGTGCACCCAATTAACGGACTGCGCGATGGTCTGTTCACTCCGTACGGGATCGAAATTGATGTCGTATTTTCTGGAAGGATTCGGCGGAGAGCCGTTCAGTCCGGACCACCGGATATCATCGGAACCATCCCACAATCCGCCGAGATAGTTCTGGTAACTTCCCATGATCTTGATCTTATTGTTCTGGATCGGCTGATACGTCACACTCAGCACATAGTTCTGCATCGTCTGCACTTTCTCGGGTGACGGCAGACGCGTGGGATTGCGTTTGTATTCGCCGGAGAAATAGAATTTGAGAAGATTCGGATCGCCTCCTAACGGACCGCCGAAACCGAACATGTACCGTTGATACGCATACTTGCGGTAATCATAAACACCGAGAACATTATTGTCCCCCGGTTCGTGATTCTTCACCCACGTGTCGTGTGCCCACGCAATTTCGTTGTTGATGATCTGATTATAGAGAGCAGAATCGGCAGGTGTCTTATTCTGCAGCAGATATGCATAACGACCGTTGGGAGTGAATCCTAATTCCTGAGCGATGTTATCTCTGTTCGCCATCCACCCTTCGAGTGTTCCCCACTTCTGCCATTCATAACTTTTGTGGTCGTACAGATAGTCACCGTAATGATATTGTCCCGGCGGACGGAATTCAACACGGAATTCCCCCGTCAGTTTCGGAGCCCCTTCCTTCATCGCCACCTTCACAACACCGGCCTGAGCATTTCCGTATTCAGCGGAGAATCCGCCGGTAATGAGTTCCATCTGCTGAACGCCGAGTGGATTCACATCAAATTTCCAGGAGTTGTTCGCTTTGTCCGCCCCGAACTCGCCCGGCGCGCTTGTGTTCGATGTGACCTGATCGACACCGTTGATCTGGAAATTCAATTCATATGAACCGGAACCGCGGACGGAATATTCACCCGACGCGCTCTTCTGAAAACCTGCGTACAGGTCCATCGCGCCGCGGAGTCCCTCGATGGGAGCGGAATTGATCTGCGTTGCTTCGATGGTCGTAGCAGTGGAAGTTCGGTCGCGGATGACCTGCGGTTTAGAGGCAACAACGACCACCTGATTCAATTCGATGGTCGCATCGGAGAGACGGAAATCGGCATTCGTTGTCCTGTCGATGAAGATGTCGACATTCTGCTGAAGCACGGTCGCGTATCCAAGCATGCTCGCTTTCACGGAGTACCGTCCCGGCGAGATATTCAGGATGGAATATCGGCCGTTCATGTCGGTGACCGCGCCGATGTTCGTTCCGACCACTTGGATGTTCACACCGATGAGCGGTTCTTTGGTCGAGCCGTCCGTTACGACCCCCACAAGCTTACTGGTCTGCGCCGATGCCGCAGCGAGGATGGTGAGTGCAATAAAACATATCTGACGGATTCGCAGCAAAGAGCTTCTCATTGTCATCGTTATTTTTCTTCCATCCGGAGCAGAGAATGATCACACCGGATGAAGGAGCAGGATATTTTCTTTACATCGGTCCCGGACTATTCGCCGGAGCAGTGACGAATATTTTTCCGTCACTGCAAAACTAAACTTATTTCAACAGCATCATCTTCTTTGAGAACGATGATCCCGGGGTCACAAGCGTGTAGAAATAGATCCCGCTCGGAAGTGATGCACCGCTGAATGATACAACATGCTTACCTGATGCTTCTGTCCCTTCGGCCAGCACCGCAACTTCTCTTCCTAAGAGATCGGTAACGATCAGGCGAACATACGATTGATTTGCAAGCGTATATGAGATCAGTGTGGAAGGATTGAACGGATTCGGATAATTCTGATTCAATTCGAAATTCTGTACGGTATTGTCCGGTGTGCGTACGTCGGTGTTACCGTTCTGGAATTTGAATGCGCATTTTGCATACCGGTCCACCACATATGCGACATTCCCGTCCTTCGAGATGACAACATCGCTCGGAGCAGACATCGGAGCACCGCTCGGTGTCTTCACATCGCCGCTTGTCGAACTCGGCAGATCATACATCGCCTGAGCATTAACACCATCCACAAAGAATCCTTTCACCCACCGACGCGTTGTATCGACGCCGGCGACCCAGAGGATCCCTTTCGTGTCGACCGTGATTCCATATGGCATGCTTGTGCCGAAGGAAAGGAATCCTTCAAAATCACCCACGCGACTCGGCACGTAATCCACCGGTGTTGTTTGTGTTCCACTTTTCCAGACAGCGATCCCTCCGGTCAATTGAGCATCAGAGAGAGAATTGCGGGAAGAATACATGATGGTCGTCTTGTTGAAGTAATCTCCGCCGGGAACGAGTGCAACATCGCGGATCAGATCCAATCCGCTCGTCTGCGGACCTCCGGGTTCCACGGTGTTGCTTGGCGGAGGAATATATCCTCCTCTTCCGGAGACATTTACGGTATAACCGAAATTGTACCAGCGAATGGATGTTCCGAAATCGACTCCCGCAACGATCATTGTATCTTTTGTGATATCGATTCCGTTAAGAAATGTTCCAAATCCTGCACCGGCGATACTGAATCCGAAACGTTCGATCTTTGTGGTATCGGCATTCTTATAATAGTATAGAGCAGCAACTGTATTCGGTTTTGTTTTGGGATACGGCTGCGATGCGCTCACGTACACATCCGTCCCCAGTGTCGTGATTCCGCGTAGTGCGCCGATATTTCCCAGAAGCGTATCAGAGTCACCGTTATTGGTGTAATCGATGAACAAGGAGAACACCGTGTCACCCGGATTCGCATAGTAGATCGCATTATGCGCTCTCGCATCATCGACTTTCGATGAGATCACATAGAGTCTTCCGTTCTTGTCGAGTGCACAGAGGAACGGTTTAGCCGCGACACTGTCCTTCAGCGGAAATTTGATCGCGTTCCGGTATTTCCAATTCTGGGCGTTCATCGTTACCGCAGTGAGAATGATCATCAATATGATGAAAGAAGCGGTGGCCTTTTTGCTCATACTTATCTCCATAAATTGTTCCATACTGTGTAGTGAGGAATATTCCTTGAAGCATCCCTTCTGCCTCATGCATTCCATATTTATCGTGAACAAAACTGTCAATATTCCGCCACAAGTTCAACTACATCATGGTGTAGTTTTCTTTATAGGGCTAATTGTTTATTTTGAACACACTCTTAACGGACCTGTTCATCATGGAAACTGTTCAACTTATCATCTTATTCATCGTCTTTTTCTCCATGGCGGTGTTGATGTTCCTCCGAAAACTTCCGGCGATCATCGCGCTGCCTGTTATGGCGGTTCTGATCGCGCTCACGTGCGGCGTTTCGGTCCAGGATACGGTCCGATACGTTATCGGCATGGGTTCACTAAAACTCTCAATGGCCATCACGATCTCTATCTTCGGAAGTATGCTCAGCGTACTGATGCAGAAGACAGGCGTTGCAGAAAGTTTCATCAAACGGGGCGCGGAACTCTCCGGCGATGATCCGTGGACCATCGCCGTGGTGATGCTCACACTCATCATCATCCTGTTCAGTACACTCGGCGGACTCGGAGCGATCATTATGGTGGCGACCATCGTCCTGCCGATCATGTCCTCCGTTGGGATCGGCCCCATCACTACCGTTGGGATATTCCTGTTCGGACTCAGCATCGGCGGATTGATGAATGTCGGCAACTGGGCCGTTTACATCTCTGTAATGGGATTGACCATCGAGCAGATACGTCCGTTCGCACTGGTCATGTTCAGCATCTCGTTCCTGACAGCGCTTATCTATATTACTGTGCAATTATACCGTGACGGCAACAGTGTGAATATCCGAAAAATTCTCTTTCGAAATCTGTTCTTCGCCGTCGCGGGGAGTCTTCTCACGTTCGGATATTTTCAGTTCCTGAATGATGAAGCACGCGCATTATGTCTCACCATCGTCTCACAATGCGGTTGGTTAGCATCGTGGCTCGTTATTCTGGGTATCGGTGCGCTATTTGCGACCGCACTTCTTCGAGCAATATCAAAGAAGAATGAACAAACGAATGAGATACACTGGAGCGCGTTGTTTGCGCCTACCATCCCGCTCTTATTCATTCTTGTCTTCTCCATGGATTTCATCGCTTCGTTTGTGCTCGGACTCGTCTTTACATTCATCGCAACATATAAAAAAGGACGCTTGAATATTTTCATCCAGTCGATGTTCGAAGGCGGCGCTGTTGTGATGCCGGCTGTTGCGTTGATGTTCGGTATCGGGATGCTGCTGGTCGCAATTATGGGACCGGGGATCACGCTTGATGCATATCCTGACGGTTGGCCTGTGATAAAATTATTGAAACCGCTGATGATGAAGATCGTACCGTCGAATCCTGTCGAGTACGTTATATTCTTCACGCTCGCCGCGCCGCTGGCATTATATCGCGGTCCGCTCAATGTGTGGGGTATGGGATACGGACTTGCGGGAGTCTTCCTTGCAAGCGGATTGAATCCCGGTGCCGTGATGGGATTACTGCTTGGTGTGGGACACATCCAAGGCATCAGTGATCCGACCAATACGCAGAATGTGTGGCTTGCCAACGAGATGCGGATCGATGTTCAGAAGATCCTGTGGAATACCATTCCGTACACATGGATCCTCGCATTCATCGGACTCACATGCTCCGCACTCATGTTCATGTAAATACTGTTACATAAATGCCTGAAACACTTTTTGAGATTATTTTAGTGGATAGTATTTTTCTCCCGGTATTCGTGCCTTTGTGCCTTCGTGGCAGTAGATAAATATATTAATTTCGCACACGCTGCTCTGTTTCAGAATAGAATGAAAAGAAAAATTAAAATAGGGATCGATGTCGGCGGAACGTTCACCCATGCGGTGGCGATCGACATCGCGAATTATACCGTCATCGGTAAAGCGTGCGTGATGACCACTCACTCCGCTGCGGAAGGTGTCGCAAAAGGTGTGGTCGATTCCATGAACCAGCTTCTCCGGTCCGCCTCTGTCGATCCTGACGAAGTGATCCTCATCGCCCACTCCACCACACAGGCAACGAATGCATTGTTGGAAGGAGATGTTGCTGCGGTCGGGATCGTCGGTATGGGAAAAGGACTCGAAGGCCGCCGCGCGAAAAGTGAGATCGACCTTAAGAACATCGAACTTGCTCCCGGTAAATTCCTCCATACTCATTTTCAATTCATCGATACCGGCTCAGCTGTCACCGAAAGCCGAATTACCGATGCGGTGAACTCCTTAGTGAACGCCGGAGCAACTGTGATCGTGGCATCAGAAGCGTTCGGTGTGGATAACACTGCTCATGAAGATAAGGTCGTCGCAATTGCCGAAGCGATGGGACTCCAGGCGACCGCAGCAAGCCGTATCTCAAAACTGTACGGACTCCGCGTAAGAACAAGGACTGCTGTGATCAATGCGAGCATGCTTCCGAAAATGCTCGAAACCGCAGTGATGACGGAAGAATCAGTCCGCAAAAGCGGCATCAAAGCACCGTTGATGGTGATGCGGTCAGACGGCGGTATCATGGATATCCGAGAGATGCATAAGCGTCCTATCCTGACGATGCTCTCCGGTCCTGCCGCCGGAGTTACCGCGGCAATGATGTATGCGAAAGTTTCGGACGGGATCTTCCTCGAAGTCGGCGGAACATCCACCGATATTTCGGTGATCAAGAATGGAAAGCCGCAGATCAAAAGTGCACAGATCGGCGGGAACCGCCTGTATGTTCATACTCTTGATGTCCGCACGCTCGGGATCGCCGGCGGTTCGCTCGTCCGGTTGAAGAATAACTCGATCATCGATGTCGGTCCGCGCAGTGCCCACATTGCCGGACTCCATTATATTGCATTCGATCAATCCCTCGATTTCCATCAATGCGGTATCGAATTCGTTCAGCCGTTGAAGGACGACCCGGATGATTATATGGCCGTTTCAATAAACGGTCATTCCGATCGATATGCCCTCACACCGACGGAAGCATCGAACTATCTTGGCCTTGTTACGGTTGCCGGACACGGAAAAGCGAATCTCCGTCCCATCAACGAATTCTTTGAATCGTTCTCACTAAAGATCTCCCGTGCGCCGAAAGAGATCGCAAGGACCATCCTGACGATCGCTGCGGAGAAGATCGAACCGATCATCCGTCAGCTGGCACGTGAGTATAAACTGGATATGGACCTCGTTCAGTTCGTCGGCGGCGGCGGAGGCGCGTCTGCCATTGTCCCCTTCACCGCACAGCACATGAAACTGCCGCACATGATCGCTGAGAATTCAGAAGTGATCTCCGCCATCGGTGCCGCACTCGGAATGATCCGCGATTCCGTCGAGAAGAATATCATCAATCCTACGGAATCGGATATCATTGCCCTGCGCCATGAAGCGGTCACATCCGTCATCGCCATGGGCGCGGTCCCGGACACGGTCGAAGTGACCATCGAGATCGACAGCAAGAACAAGAAAGTGATCGCCTCCGCGATGGGAACCAGTGAACTCCGTACGCGCGATCTTGATGTTCAGCGTTTATCCGAAGACAAGATCCTCGGAATCGGAGCCGCTTCTCTGAGGGCGGAAAAAGAATCCGTTTCTATCGCTGGGAGAACGACTTTCCTGTATGCATTGACGGCAAAGTTCGTCCGTTCCCGATTCTTCGGACTTGTCAAAGAACATTCCCAGCAGCTCCGCGTGATCGATAAAGAAGGAACGATACGGCTTCAACTCAAGGATTGTATCGTCGATTCCGTTCAGAACGGCGCCGTGAAAGGAAAGATCACGGAGATGATCGAGAGTCTCACGACATTTGGCGATGCCGGAGCACTTGTCCCGGATATCTATCTGCTCGTTTCTGCAAAGGTCGTGGACCTGACCGGATTGATGAAAGAATCACAGATCATGGCGCTGGTCGATCTTGAATTGTCGAAGACGCTGCCGAGCGATGAGATCGTTGTTATCGCAACACCAAAAAAATAGTCTTCGAGGCTTCAGAAATAGCATAATAGATTCTCTCAATATCTGTAAATACTTTGTGATTAAGTGAGATCAAAAACTTTTAATCCTTTGCGTCTTAGCGTCTTTGCGAGAATTGTTTTCAAATGAAGATCCGCTCTCAATATGATTATATCGTTCTCGGTGCAACAATGCCGGGTGTTCTGTTCGCGGCAGCGAAAGCCCGCGCAGGATATTCCGTCCTATTGACGAACCGGTACGGATTCCCCGGCGGGAGCGTTACGGAATTGCTGAATTGCTTCCAGGATATCCCCGGCAGTGCAGATGCGGAGATCGCAGAATTGTGCAAGATCATTTCGCGTGATAATGTTGCACCATCGGTCGTCAATCCTGAAACTGTAAAATATGCTCTACAGACATTCCTTGAAACGACCAATGTCGATCTCTATTATCATGTTGTCCCTCATTCAATGAGCACAGAGGATCCATCATCCGTCAGCATCTCTTTTCTGGCAAAAGAAGGACTCGTGACCGTCTACGGAAAGAAAGTGCTCGACGCTTCGGATGAATTATATGGAGCGGCTATCCTTGGTATCCCGACAAAGGTTGGAGAACAAAATATCAATATCTTCATCACGGCGCCGAACAATGAGTCGTTCCTCTCCTTTCCCAAGGTCCGACATTCGGTCAAACTGAATGACGGTCGCTATTGGATCTCACTGAGGATCGATTCAACGAACGAATTATTCCAAGAGGACGAGTCACATCTGCTGATGGATGAATTCCGAATCGTGCTCGAGCGTTCGGGCAGCCGCATTCAAATGCTTCCGCTGGGGATCCATTCACAGGTCTCACTTCACGATGGACATGCTTTGAACGGTTCGTTCGTGACGCTGAACGATCTGCTTGGCAGAACATTCAGATCGTCGGCACAGTGCGCTAAAACATCAGCGGTACTGGAAACAATAAATATTTTTTAGAACAACAGGCTGAACACCATTTCGGGAAGACTGCAAATCACATGAACGAGATATTCACTACAATACGGAACGGTCTCATCGTCAGCTGTCAGGCCGAAGGCGATTCGCCTTTCAATTCTCCCGACGGAGTCACCTTGTTCGCACGGTCAGCTGTGAACGGCGGTGCCGTAGCGATACGCACTGAGGGAGTCGAAAAAACTTCCTCTATAATAAAGGCGGTGACCGTTCCTGTCATCGGACTTGTCAAATCATATTTTGATGATGGATTCGTCCGCATTACCGGTTCATTTAAGGATGTTGAAGACCTTGCAGGGATCGGAACACATATCATCGCCATCGACGGTACATTCCGAAAACGGGAGGGATTCTCCGGTCCCGAGTTCATCGCACAGGCGAAATCGCGCTACGGCTGCATCATTATGGCGGATATTGCAACGGAACAGGAAGCGCTGGCGTGCGCACAGGCAGGTGCGGATTGTATCTCAACAACACTCAGCGGTTATACTCCCGAAACAAAACATTCGCACGACGGACCGGATTTTGATCTTCTGAAGAAGCTGGCATCAACACTCTCCATCCCCGTGATCGCAGAAGGTCGGGTCAATACACCGGCACTTGCCTCACAGATGATGTCGCTCGGCGCGTGGAGTATTGTTGTCGGTTCCGCTATTACCAGACCGACGGAGATAACAAAATGGTTCGTTGAATCTATCGCACGTTCAACGTCAACGAGATAATTTGCGGACATGACCCTCAAGAATGAATATGATGTGATCGTCATCGGCGCAGGAATTGCCGGTATCAGCGCTGCGGTAAAGGCAGGACGCTCCGGTGTCTCAGTGCTATTGGTGGAACAATACGGTTTCGTCGGCGGCATGTCCACCGCCGGCATGGTCTCTCCCTTTATGAAGCATGAAGTGAACGGCGAGACACTTGTCCGCGGCGTGTTCGAAGATCTTGAGAATGAGATGCGCAGTCAGAACGGGATGATCGACAATGGATTCTTTGCTAATTCTTTCCGTTCAGCATCGTATCATCTGTTGAAGGAAGCCGGCTGCACCGTTCTGCTCCATGCAGCGATCTCGGCAGTGACCAAAACGGATCATCATGTCGAATCGATCACCGTTTTTATCTCAGGAAAAGAGATCACGGTCCGGGGAAAGGTCTTCATCGATACCTCTGGCGATGCTCAATTATTATTCCTCGCCGGCCTTCCCTGGCTTAAAGGGGACGAAAAGACGGGACTGCTTCAGGCATTGACGCTCTTCTTCCGGATGGGAAATATCGACATCGCGAAAGTGACGGAATACGCAAAGGCGAATAAAAAGGAATTCTTCGATTGGATGGAATATGATTTTGATCTGACGAAGATCATCTCCGTTGCAGGATATTTCAGTATCGTCAAAAAGGCGATCCAGGAACAACGTCTTTCTCCAGAGGTGCAGTATATTTTCTTCACCACACTTCCGGAATCCGGTGAAGGTTCATTCAACACATCGAATATCCTTGCAGTGGACGGTTCTTCATCATTGGATCTGACCCAGGCAGAGATCATAGGACGCCGTCAGGTGAATCAGGTCGTTACCGTGCTGCGGAATGAAGTGCCCGGATTTGAGAATTCCTATCTCATCGAGACCGCACCGCAGGTCGGCGTCCGTGAAACACGACGCGCCGTCGGCGAATATGCAGTGACAGGGAATGATATCAAACGCGGGAGTAAATTCGATGATGCGATCGCCCGCGGCTGTTATGGTATCGACATCCACGGTCAGAAAGATGAGAACAGCAGAATGGAACATCTCGCGGACGGAGATTATTACGAGATCCCGCTCCGTGCGCTGATCGTGAAAGATGCGGACAACGTGCTGGCTGCCGGACGATGTATCTCCTCCACCCGCGAAGGTCACAGCGCGTTGCGGATCCAGCCGACCTCATCCGCAACCGGTGAAGCGTGCGGAGCATTGGCAGCGCTGGCTGCTTCATCAAAACGGGAATTACGCGCAGTCGGATATTCCGAAGTGCAGGAACGTATTTTGTATAACATTACACAGAAGTAACAATTCACTAATGGATATTATTTTTGGGACAGACGGCTGGCGCGGACTACTCGATCGTGAAATGGATCATGACAGCGTCTCTCTCGTTGCACAGGCATTCGCGCAGTATGCGCTCCAACGGTCATCTTCCCCGTCAGTCGTGATCGGATATGACGGACGAAGGAACTCGAGAACATTCGCTGAACTGTTCGCCTCAATTCTTGACGGGAATGGGATCCGTTACTATTTGTCCGATAAAGTGGTCCCGACACCGGTCGTTTCATATACCGTAAAAGCACGTTCGCTCGATCTCGGTGTAATGATCACCGCATCGCATAATCCGCCGGAATACAATGGCATCAAATTCAAGGCCTCATACGGCGGACCATTCTCCACAGAAGAAACACACATTGTTGAGACTCTCATCGGCAGATCCCGCATCCGGCGCTCCATTGAACCGGTCCGCACTGAGGATCTTCTGATGCCGTACCGGAAGCATCTTGAGACCATCGTCGATTTCGCAATGATCTCGAAAAGTTCAATCATTCCGTTGATCGACTCCATGAGCGGTGCCGGAGCGACAATTCTGCAGGATATGCTTGCGGAACATTCGGTGAAGTCACACACAATATTCGAAATTCCCGATGAATCATTCTCAGGAAGATTCGCTGAACCGATCGAAAAGAATTTGAAACCGCTCTCCGAGGAACTGCAGAGAGGGACGTTCTCTCTCGGCGTTGCAACGGACGGTGATGCGGACCGACTTGGTGTATTGCTGGAGAACGGCGAATGGCTCAGCAGTCAGGAGACCATCCTACTGCTTACCGATTATTTGAAAAGGACGAAAAATATCTCCGGTGATATCATTAAAACCTCTTCTGTGACGAATCTGCTGAAAGCGAACTTCGAATCGGATGAATGCAAGGTTCACGATGTGCAGGTCGGTTTCAAATATATCTGCGAGAAGATGATCGAGACCAATGCGGCGTTTGGCGCTGAAGAGAGCGGCGGATACGGATTCAAAGGCCATATTCCTGAACGGGACGGCATCCTCTCCGCTCTGTTGTTCATTGAGATGCTTGCATCATCCCCTTACAACAGGCTGAGCGAATATGTTTCTGAAAAACGGAAAGAGTTCGGAGAGATCTTCTATGACAGGATCGATCATCCCTATCATAAAGAGGATCGGAATGACAAGTTACCGATGCTCGCAAAGAACGCACCGAAGATGATCGCCTCATTTACCGTGAAAGATTCTGCACAGTTCTACAGCAGCCGCGGCATCGTGAACGGATTGAAATTCTCGCTCGAAGGCAATGCACGGTGGCTTCTTCTCCGTTCATCGGAGACTGAACCGCTCATCCGCATTTATGCTGAAGGCGAATCGATGGCAGAAGTGAAGGATATTCTCAACGCGGGAATGGAACTGGTTGAACATCATTGAAGGATTAGGTATGATCCCAATGCTGTCAGGTTATCAATTGTTCATGTCCCGAAGGGATGGCTTAGCCACTGAGCAAGTGTCGCAATTCATAATATCATCCTTCCCCCAAAGGGGTCCCTTCGGGAGGTGCGTCCCGTCGGGACTTACTCAGGATGAACAATATTTGCGACACGCGCCGAAGCACTCTAAACTCTTATTCTGACAGCAATGGGGTATCATCCCCTTCTTATTATAAGGATTATGAAAAAGATCACTGATAAAAATAACGCAGCAGAACTCTTACAAACACTCTCCGGCGAATTCGCCGTCATCAAGAATCCGGAGTATATCCATCCTGCATTCGAACTGGCGCCGCTCGCTCCGAAACTGACATCACCGCTCGAAACACTCACGGCAGCGGTGATGGATATGGACGGCACGACTACAACCACCGAAGAACTTTGTATCCATTCATTGGAATTCATGATCCGGAAGATGAGCGGAAAGTTCACCACCGATGAATGGGTCGGACTGGACCATACGCTCGATTATCCGAATATCATCGGGAACAGCACGACGAAGCATGTGGAATATCTCATCACCAAATATCACGGACTGTTCGATCAGACAAAGATCAAACGTTCATATCTCTTTGCAGCTGTTTGGACGGTCATTGTCGGCATGGATCAAAAGCGGAAAGATGAAGTGATCGTCAATCTGACCAATTTCGGTCTTGCCGGATTGATGAAGAACCCTTTTGTTACGCAACTTGCCGCATCTCCCGCGACAGTCAACGATCGTGAGAAAGAGATCGGTGATACATTACTGATTCAGTATGGCGGCTCTTTCCCGGAATTGACCCGCAATGATCTGGTGAAACTCGGCATCGACATATATTATCAGCGGTATCATGCCATTCTTCAACGCATCAAACGGGGCGAGAGCAGACAGATCTCCGCGGAACTGTTCAACGATCCAGAAAAGCGTCTCATCCAGCCGATGCCGGGGATTCTTTTCTTCCTCAGCTTGATCAAAGGATGGCTCGGGAATGAAGCAGTGAACCTCATCCCTTCTCTGATGAAGGATTATGAGCTGAAGTCAGGGACACAGTTCACAGGTGAAAGCATCGGCAATCTACAAGAACGGATCAGCCGGTTGAGTGAATATTTCGTCAAGAATCCTGCGAAGGTCTCCATCGTGACATCTTCCATCTTCTATGAAGCGGATATTGTGATGGGAGAAGTGTTCAGCGTGTTGTCCGCTCAATTGAGGACGCTCCCCCTTTCTGATGATAGAAAGAATGCTATCGCACAGAAATTGAAACATTACCGGAACACCTACGATGCATTCATTACCGCCAGCGATTCCACCGAGATCCGATTGAAACCGCACCGGGACCTGTACAGCATTGCTCTGCATCAGTTGAATGTTCCTGTTAAGGAATTCGGCAATGTGATCGGATTCGAGGACAGCGAGAGCGGCACCATCGCCATCCGTGCAGCCGGTATCGGACGATGCATCGCCGTTCCGTTCGCGCAGACCAAAGGACATAATTTTGAAGCGGCAACAATGGTCAGTTTCGGCGGTGTTCCGGAAGTTGTTCTGACACATAACGTGTTCTTCGCATCGTAAACTTGTGCTCACTCCTTGTTCCCAAACTCCGTTTGGGAACAAGGAGTGAAGTGATAAAGACATCAAACTTAACCACTATCAAATATTCATGAATAAAAAACTCTTTCACGTAATCTCCAACACACACTGGGACCGCGAATGGCGTTTCCCGTTCCAGCGCAACAGACAGATGCTCGTGGACATGATCGATGAAGTGATCACGATACTCGAGAAGGATCCTGCGTACCGCGCGTTCCATCTGGACAGTCAGTCCATTGTCGTCCGCGATTATCTTGAAGCCAAACCGCACATGAAAGAGCGGTTCATCTCCTTAGTGAAGCAGGACAGACTTCTTATCGGACCGTGGTATATTCTTCCGGATGAATTCCTTGTCGGCGGTGAGAATCTTATCCGCAATCTGTTGCTTGGCCATAAGGTGAGCGCGGCGCATGGAGGCGTTTCAAAAGTCGGTTATTCTCCTTTCTCGTGGGGACAGATCTCGCAATTGCCGCAGCTCTACCGTGAATTCGGCATCGACCTGATCATGTTCTACCGCGGCGTGAATTCGATCGACAGTCCGAAAGCGGAATTCCTCTGGGAAGGTGCCGACGGAACACGGTCCGTCACTTCCCGATTCTCTACGATGCCGCGGTATAATTTCTATTTCTATATCTATCGTCCGGTCATCCACAACGAAGGATTCTACGACGTGGAATACAAGTGGTCCAACGGCGGTGTTCCGTTCCACTTTGCAGACAAACAGCAGCACGATGAGGATTTCTTCATCATCCGGCCGCTCGACGGATATTTCCCGGAGAAGATCGTTCCGCAGGTGCAGCAGATCATCAAAGATCAGGCGAATGATTTCACAACGAAACATGTCATCTGGATGGAAGGACACGATTCAAGCGGTCCGAACCATAAGACCGTCCGGATCCTCGACGATATCAGGAAGATGATGCCGGAACTTGACGTTGTTCACAGCACCTTGAGTGAATATGCAAAAGGAGTGATCGGAAGTGTCGACAAGGATTCGTTGAAACTCGTCACAGGCGAACGCCGAAGTGCTCAATTCGACCGGAGGAGCGGAAATCTGTACGGCTACACGACCTCTGCCCGTATGTTCCTGAAACAGAAGAATTTCGATGCGGAACGCTGGCTTCAGTTCTATGCGGAACCGTTCGCCGTGTTCTCCGGAATGGCAGGCAGGGATATCAACGATCAGTACATCAACATCGCATGGGAACTGCTGCTGCAGAACTCCGCACACGATTCCATCGGCGGCTGCAGTCTGGACGAGATCCACGAAGATATGATGCACCGGAGCAAACAGTCCATCGAGATATCTAAAGGTATTTTCGAACGTTCGGTGAAGCATATTGTGAATTCGATCGATATGTCATCCTTCCCTGCAGCAGAGGCCAATACAGAACTGTTCCTCGTTGCATTCAATCCGAACAATAATCTGCGGAACAATGTTGTTGAAGCTGTCATCGATGTTCCGAAAGAATTTGACTCCGGCGATTTTACGGTGATCGATCAGCACGGCACAGAGATCGAGGTCCAGCATCGCCACTCTACCGATTTTCAGCCGGTATTGGAACAGATGATCGACCGTCCGATGTATTTCGATATGAAACGGTATCATTCCTATCTTCATCTGAAGAATGTTCCTCCTTTTGGATTCACTTCGTTCAAAGTCGTTCC
>JBMOHT010000088.1:0-14589 GCA_049317705.1 Bacteroidota bacterium
CCTGCCCGCAGTGTATAGAAATAGACACCGCTCGTCAGCATCCTTCCATTGAATGCGACCGAATAGGAACCCTCTTCTTTTTGTTCATCCACCAATCTCGATATCTCCCGTCCCGTAACATCGTACACGATCAACGAAACATGCTGTTTGACGGGATTGTCATACCCGATGGTCGTTGAAGGATTGAATGGGTTGGGATAGTTCGAACGAAGCGCAGCAGAGCGAGGTGTCTGCGCCGAGGAGAAGAGCATCGCCGCATAGATCTTTCCGGATGGTGTGACCGCTTCGATCCGGTACACTGCATCATGCATTTTGCTCGCTGCATCCAACCATGAGCTTTGTGAACCGCCGACCACAGCGACCGGTTGAAATGATCCGCTTGCAGGATCCTTTCGATAGATCCTGAATTCTTTTACATCCGATGCGGCGGATACATTCCATTGCAGCAGAGTCCCGTTGGAATTGACAGAAATATTTGTCGAGATAAATTCCACTGCATCAGCAGATGTCGAAGGGGGAGTGACAGGATTGGTCTTTTCAGCATTGTAGGATGTATATTTGCAGCGGATGCCGTAGCCGAGACTGACGGCAATATCCGCTTTCTTCAGAGAATCGGTCTCACCAAAGACCGCAATCCGCCGTTCGATCTCGTCGATCTTTTCTTTCGCCCAGAATTTTTCTGCAAATTTATTCTTTATCGTATCAGCGGGAAATGCAAGCGGGACATCCTTGAAGACAGGACCGGCCGGCGAGAATCCTGCAATGGAGAATACTGAATTTCCCGGATTCTTGTATCGTCCTGTAAAATAGGTGAGCGACCCTTTATACAACGATGTCGCCGTGGAAGGAAGGATGCCGTGAACATTCGTGCCGATCTCGTAATGCACATCCTTCATAACGGGAAGGTTGATCCTGTCGAAGATCTGCAGCATCCGTTCGCGAAGGATCTCGTTCTGCGAGATGAATGCGGGGATCCCATAGTTCAGATATGCGATCATTTCGAGCCGCTGTCTGCCGGCAGTGGACGCACCGGCAATGGTCATGATCGCGGCTTTCTTCGTGTTATATGTGCGGATCTGTTCCGGATTGGCGACCGCTTTTCCGTCGCTGAACAGGACGATGATGTTCTGCGTGGTATCGGTCGGGAATTGATCGACGGCATTCTGAAGTGATGCCAACAGCGCAGAACCGTATAACAAGGTCAGTCCGGAAAGGAACTGCACCGCTGAATCTTTCGCTCCGGCGGTCGCTTTGGTCAGCGTCGTCCGCCATTTAGTAACGGTATAATCGAACGTCAACAGATTGAACGAATCATCGGCATTCAGTTTCTTGATACAGTCACCGACTGCGGACTTTGCTTCGGCAAGCGTTGCTCCGAACATATCCGAACTGCGGTCAACCACAAAGACGACATTCTTTCTGAAGACATCATTCGCCGCTCCGCCGGAAGGGGACTTCAGCGTCATCACGAAATGACCATCCATCGTATCGTTATCCACCGCGTAGAACTCCGTCTTCAACGAATCGTGTGTTGCGGAATAGGAGAAGAGAAGATCGTTGGTCAGATACGTTTTTGAACGGTCCATCGTCAGTTGAAGATGCTGCGCATCCGTTTGTTTTGTGACAGCACCGGTTGACGGAAGCAGTGCAGAACCGGTGATCGTCTGATTGGAACTGACGGAGACATTGAATGAGAACAATTCAACGGGGAACAGGACGAAATCCGTTGTGTTCATGGGATACCGGTATTCCGATGTGCCGTTGCTGTAATAGCACAGCGATATATATTCCAATTGCACGCGCTGTATGCTCCCGGCCGGAACATTCGGGATCATCATCCGGAGAGCGTTCGGTCCGAGATACAGATTCACCTGTGCATCGATCCCGCCTTCACCGGTCCCGGGATTCGATGATTGTTCCTTCACTTTCAGAACAGCACGATACATGGTATCATTTGACCAAAAATAGAGCGCCGTTGCGCGGGCATCAGGAGGGAGCGGGAACGAATAGACGACATCTGTTGCACTGGTCCACTCATTCACAAATTCCTGGTAGACCGTCGTCTGTGCGATCTGACCGATGATGGAGACATCCACTTTCGTCATTCGGTGACGGAGGAAATTTCCGGGATATGCCTTGCTGCTCGGTCGCATCAAACCGTCAGAATACAGCAGTGAACTCAACAGCAGCAGCGGGACGAAATATTTCAGCAATGATTTCATATGAGGGATTCTTTCATTCTCTATTTCAGATAGATCACTTTGGTCATCTGGGTACTCATCAGCGAGCCGCTGTTGGAGACGATCTCCGAACGGATCAGATAAACACCTGAGCTGACGGAGCGTCCGTTGTTATCGGTCGCATCCCACACGATATCGGCCGGAGCATTGTTCCCGTTCACCTCGAACTGCCGTGTCTGTTTTCCCAGAATGTCGTAGATGGTGATCTTCGCTTTTCCGTTCTCCGGTACCTGCACACGGATAGTGGTCTGAGGATTGAACGGGTTCGGATAACATGCCAGTGCTTTTTGTGCTGCATCGGCAGGGATGGTGAGATATGTCGTTGTCGCGCTCCCGCCGAGACCTGCCACATGCACTTCGATCTTCACGCTCCGCTGTCCTGCATTCACATTCGGAGATGTGTAGGAAAGAAGGAATTTGCTGGATGATTTCATCCGTGAAATATCGAGAAGGATATCGCGGAAGTTCCCGTAGATATTGTAGAATTTCCCTCCGGTCGGTTCGATGATCGGAGTATACCATTCCGTTTGATATGCCTGCGGTCCGATCGCGTGGACGGTCACATCGGAATTGAGCAGTGCGTTCACCACTTGAGCCTTCGTCCGTGAAGTTACCGCATTGTTCTCATGATAGGTGATGTCCGTGATCCAGATAACGACGCGGTTCGCTTCATTCCTGAAGGGATATTGTGTGGATCGGTACAATGCATCCAGGGAATTTTCGGGTGCATCGCCGCCGCCGTGTGCATTCTGCTGAGAGATCATTTCTTTGAACACATTCACATCATTCGTAAAATCGTAGACATTCTCTATGATATCGAGGAAGGTGACCATGCCGAGCCGGTAATCAACACCGCGTTTCTTCAGACTGTCGGCAAATTCTATGATATTGTACTTCACCCCGTCGATCGTTCCGCCCATACTTCCGGTCACGTCCAGAACGAAGACAAGGTCCAGCGCATTCACTCCGCCGGATGTATCCTTTTGCAGTGTGAAATTCGGAATGCGTGAACCATTCTCATACAGAAACACATTCTGCGACCGCAGAGAGTAGAATTTTTGATTAGTGGAATTTCGGGCCACCTCAAAGATGGTTGAGATCTTCGGCTTTGCAGTTGTGATGACCGAATCGATGATGACGGTCAATCCCGTATCGGAGACCGGAGTCTTCGGAATGAACATCGGGATGATCAACGTGTCAACGGCGACACTATTCACCGAGGTTATGAGTGAAAGATCGACGACCATATTCTCGTAGATCTCGTTGACGGTCAGCGGGAAGAGGAGATATCCCGTCTGTTGTGCGGAGACGGATGTATCCTTCTGCGCGGTAAGTGATTCGACATAATTATTGCCGATGAATTTTACGGAAACATTCTGTGATGCGCCGGTCGTGTTGATCGCCGATGCAATGGAGGTGAAGATATACGGATGCATGATCCCGTCTTCCATGCCGAGATACCGGGGAATATCCCAGCGTGTAAAGAGTGTCCCGAAATTCGGGGAAGTCAGTGTCAACTCGTATACCGCGGAAAGTGTGTCATGCGCTGCGACCGACACAGGGGACCAATACGGACCGATGACAGCATCATACAAATGCGGAATGGATCCGGGCGCCGATGTTGTCGGCGCGGCATCAAGTGTTGCGGACCAATTCCGTATCACTATGGACGAAGGCATCGTTGCCGGGAAATCGAGCATCGCCCGCATACCGTACGTTGCGCCGTTCCGTTCGGACATTGTGACCGTTCCGGGGGAAAGTGAGGATTCGGAAGAGATACGCTGACCACTGACGGTGACCACTGCATCGCCGCGGTTTCCGATCGCAGGATCGATCATATGTCCGAAACCGATCGAATGTGCAGAAGCGTCTTTATTGATGATCCGGAATGAACAGCGAAGTCCTGCGCCTGACTGGAGCAATTGATATGTCGCTTCGAAAGAATAGAGAGCGTTCCCGGAATTCTTTATGACCATCACCGAATCGTTCCGCAGTTTCACCGCCATGGAATCGTTCGGAAACATCTCGTCTGCCCGTTTCCAATTCCCGTCCACAGCAACGACCGGATAGGATGTCTTTGCATACGGGTGACCGTACAGGATGGATGTATTATTGTCCAGCGCCGATGCAGATTTTCCGTTGATCGTTCCCCATGTAAGATAGAATCCCGGCAGTACGGCGATCTCGGACATGGGTTGTTTCACTTTCCACCCCATGAAGGGAACGCCGCCGGATGTCTTTGCAAAGGAATGATCGGAAATATCGAATCTGCTCTTCGGATCGCCGGCATTGGCTTCGGACAGAAGCGACAATGCAGCGAGCAGAAGAAAAAATGATCGTGATCTCATATGGATGCTTTCGATAGACTTATTTCGCTGATATTTCGTAAAGAGATATTTTAGTTATAGAATGGTTCGACGCGTCCGCTTTTGGCTGACTTGCTCACCATGACGTATTTTCTTGTTTTATCTACTACCCGCAGAGCGCAGGATCAGTTATTTCATTAACAACATTGTTCTTGCTTTCACGACAGGACCTGCCTGCATGCGGTAAAGATACATTCCGGTCGTCACTTGTTTTCCTGCATCATCCTTCCCATCCCACACGGATTGGTGCTGACCGGCAGACTGGATCCCTTCAACGAGCGTCCGCACTTTTCGTCCCAGAAGATCATAGATGGTGATAGTCACAAACGTTTGTCCGCGCGGTATCGTGTACCGAATGAGGGTCGACGGATTGAACGGATTCGGATAATTCTGTTCCAGCACATATTCGTTCGGCTGAGCAATTTCTTCTCCGACCGAAGTACCGGGATTTGCCGACGGCTCGATCACGAGGAATGCCGTATACGGAGTGAGCACACTGTATTTGATGCTCAGCTCCACCACCTGATCGACAAGTTCCTTCGCAGCACCGATCGATTCGATCAATGCGAGAAGACTTTTGATCTTCTGTGCTCCCCAATAGCGTGCGATAGCGATGGTCAGTGTATCACTCTTCTCAAAAGTGACCGTATTTCCGACGGAGAACTGTGAACCATCCACAATGCCTTTCAGTGAAACGGGGAACGGTCCGGTCTTTGAGAATCGTCCGGTCAAGGTCAGCTGATCGCCGGCGTAGAGAAGCGGCAGCGGTGTCGGGTGGACGTCGTATGCATCGAATGTTCCAAAGTCCATCGACAGCTGTTTCAGCGGAGGAAGGATCGTCTTTCTGTACAGTTCCTTCACTTTCACATACATGCTGTCTTCGGTGTAGATGCGGGTGTAGTCCGCATAATTCTGTTTTGCGAGTTTGATGAGCAGCGTGTGGTCAAGATCATTCCCGACCCCTACAGTATAGAGGGAGAGCTTCTTGGTGTTCCAGCGTCCCACGCGTGCGACAATGGAATCGGAATTCATCTCGCCCCAGCTCGGCTGCCCGTCCGTCAGAAAGAGGATGGAGGTCCTGAGGGAATCTTTATACGAGAATTCAAATGTCTTTTTCAGCGCTGCTTCGATGTTCGTCAATCCGAGTGCCGAAAGATTGTTGATGAAGATCTTCGCACTGTCGCGGATTGTGGAGGACATCGGGATGAGGTCATTCCTGAATTGCGCCACTCCGGTGCTGAAGACGACGATATTGAATTGATCCTTCTCCGTCAGCAGATCGACGAATGAATTCAGGATATCTTTCAGCTGCGAGATCCGCAATCCTTCCATGCTTGAGGAGATATCGGCAACGAATGTTACCTGTCTCGGTTTGGTCGCGTCGCCGACGAGAGAATCCGGTGTTGTGGCCCAGAGCAGGAAATACGGTTTGTCCGCCTGATTCTTCGGATCGGTATAGGTCAGCACCTGCATTGCGGGAATGGTCTTGGGAATGCCGGCTCGGATGAAGAAATCCTTTGAGAAGGAGATATTCTCCACGCCGTAGACCACCGTATAATGCGAACTGTCGATCTTCGTCACTTGCGCGGCGGTGGGGAATTGATCGACGGATGTTTCGATGCCCGAGAATTTCAGATGCGAGCGGATGTCGAACGTCATCGCGACCTTTTCGATCGGCGACGATGTGTAATCTTTCATATCAAGAGGGAATGTATACTGCAGACTCCCTTTGGTATAGATCATCGGTTGAGTGTAGACGATCTCGATCCGCCGGGTGTTCATCGGCTCGAAGGGGAATATCTGAAGTTTGAAGACATTGTTACCGAGTTCCTGCAGGATGGCGGGATCGATCAGCTTTTGGACGATCTCATTGTATTTGATGATCGCGTCCTCTTTCCTCTTCACCACGTACGGAACGCGCTGCCCGTTGATCCACAGATACAGTTCGTTCACTTGTGCGCCTTCGGGAAGTTTGAATACGTAGAATCCTTCAAGTCTGGCGCTATTGTCATTGGCGAAGACCTGATCCACATGTGTCACTGCCATCTGGTCCATGATCGTGACATCAGCATTCAGCGTCTTGATCCGCAGATTGAAGATGGGACTGTTCACATTGTTCGGATATCGGGCGTAGACCCGTCCGATGGAGAATGCAGTCTCAGACAGCGTGATGAACAGAGTGAGGGAGAAGAGAACGATGAGCGCTTTTTTCATGTGCGCCTCCTGCAGAAAGTTATACGTAGAATGATACGAGAGTGAAAGATTGCAATAATATTTTATCGATTAATCGGTATAACAGCAACAGACAAACAGGGGATTTTAAAAGTTGGCGTTTTAGGCATTGTTCATGAATCCACACAGCACGGGATTTTAATCCCGTGTTGTGTGGATTTAAAACAACGGACCCGATCATCGCTGATCGGGTCCGGAGTGTAAACGTTTTCTAATGCTGATTCTTATGCAGCATCTTCCTGTTTCAGTTCCTCAGGAGCTTCGCCGCCGTCATCAGGATGACTGCCGGAGGTGAAGGTGAGGTCATCTTTCTTCTTGTTCAGTTTCACTTTGATGACACTTCCTTCGGTGAACGTTCCTTTCAGGATCTCTTCCGCGACCGGATCTTCCACATATTTCTGAAGAGCGCGGCGCAGAGGACGCGCACCATAGAGCTGGTCGTATCCTTTCTCTGCGAGGAATTCTTTCGCGGACTTCGTCAATTCGATGGAGATGTTCATCGTGCTCATCCGTTTGAAGAGTTCCTTCACCTGAATGTCGATGATCTTCGTGATATCTTCCTTGTTCAGCTGATGGAAGACGATCGTGTCGTCGATACGGTTGAGGAATTCCGGATTGAAGACGCGTTTCACCGCTTCATCGACCGTATCCTTCATGTGCTTATATTTATCGCCGACCGTTTCTTCTCCGAAGCCGAATCCTTTCGACACTTTGATGTCGCGTGCGCCGATGTTCGATGTCATGATAAGGATCGTATTCTTGAAGTCCACTTTACGTCCGAGAGAATCCGTGAGCAGACCGTCATCCAATACCTGCAGCAGAATGTTGAACACATCCGGATGCGCTTTCTCGATCTCATCCAGCAGCACCACAGAATACGGTTTGCGGCGGACCTTCTCCGTCAACTGACCGCCTTCTTCGTATCCGACATAGCCGGGAGGAGCGCCGACCAAACGGGAAACGGAGAATTTCTCCATGTATTCGCTCATATCCACACGGATGAGTGAATCGTCGGAATCGAACAGATATTTTGCAAGGACCTTCGCCAATTCCGTCTTACCGACACCGGTCGGTCCGAGGAAAATGAACGAGCCGATGGGACGCTTCGGATCTTTTAGACCCGAGCGGGCGCGGCGGATGGCCTTCGTCAGTTTCTCGATCGCTTCATCCTGACCGATGATGATATTCTTCAGTGCGGAATCCATCTTCAGCAGTTTCTGCGTTTCGCCTTCGGCGATCTTGTTCACGGGAATGCTGGTCATCATCGCAACGACGTCGGACATGTGATCCTCGGTCACTTCGAATACCATGGACTGTGATTTCAGGTCCCATTCACGCTTTGCAATTTCCAGATCGCTCAGCAGTTTCTTTTCCAGATCGCGGAGACGTGCGGCTTCCTCGAAGTTCTGGCTTTTCACAACAGAATTCTTGGAGAGCTTGATCTTCTCGATCTCTTCTTCCAGCTTCAAAATTTCCTGCGGCACAACGATGTTCGCCAGATGGACGCGTGCACCCGCTTCGTCCAATACGTCGATCGCTTTGTCCGGCAGATTGCGGTCGGTGATGTAGCGGTCGCTCAGTTTCACTGCGGCTTCGATCGCTTTATCCGTGTAGCGCACACCGTGATGCTGTTCGTATTTATCCTTGATGTTCGCGAGGATCTGGATCGTATCTTCAACGCTTGCGGGATCGATCATGATCTTTTGGAAGCGGCGGTCGAGAGCACCGTCCTTCTCGATGAACTGACGATACTCATCCAATGTTGTTGCGCCGATGCACTGCAGTTCGCCGCGCGACAGCGCCGGTTTGAACATATTCGATGCATCCAGTGAACCCGATGCTCCGCCCGCGCCGACGATGGTGTGCAGTTCGTCGATGAATAAGATAACGTCGCGAGCTTTTTCCAATTCGTTCATCACCGCTTTCATCCGTTCCTCGAACTGACCGCGGTATTTCGTCCCTGCAACAAGTGCTGCAAGATCGAGCGTGACAACGCGTTTATCGTGCAGAACGCGGGAGACTTTCTTATTGATAATGCGGAGCGCGAGTCCTTCGGCAATGGCCGTCTTACCGACGCCGGGTTCCCCGATGAGAACGGGGTTATTTTTCTTTCTGCGCGAAAGGACCTGCGCAACGCGTTCAATTTCTTTTTCACGTCCGACCACGGGATCGAGCTTCGCTTCTGCGGCAAGTTTCGTCAGGTCGCGTCCGAAATTATCGAGGACGGGAGTCTTTGATTTTTCCTGTTTCTTTTCCGCTGCGGGAGCGCCGCCGGGTGCAGGGGGAGTGGATGGTTTTCCGCTGATAATATTGTCGAGTTCAGCGCGGACCTTATCGTAATGGACCTCGAACTGATGCATGATCTGAGCGGCGATATTATCGTCATCGCGCAGCAATGAGAGCAGCAGATGTTCGGTGCCGATCACGTCGGATTTATACAATTTTGCTTCGAGATAGGTGATCTTCAGGACCTTTTCCGCCTGCTTTGTGAGCGGGATGTTCCCGATGGTCAGCGTTCCGCCGGAGGTCCGGACGGTATCTTCGACAGCCTTCTTCAATTTATACAGATCGCATCCGAGGTTCCGCAGGATCTTTACGGCGATCCCTTCTCCTTCACGAATGATGCCCAGAAGCAGATGTTCCGTTCCGATATAATCATGACCGAGACGGAGTGCTTCTTCACGGCTGAGGCGGATCACGTCCTGAACGCGATTTGAGAAATTACCTTCCATTGATTTTTCCTTTTATTATGACACTCTCTATAACAGACGAATTCCTACAGTAGTTTCTTTTAAAATCATCAGATTTCAGTTATGGACCTGTGACCGTCAATACCGGAAAGGAATGGGATGACGAAGAACGGATGATCTCTGTGCAGTATTGAATGTAATGCTTTAAAGAATATACCTAAATGCAAAAGGGCAGTCAAGACGGCTGAATATTAGTCTTTTATCAATTTTGATGCGATATATGAAGAATTCGTTGACTTTTTTCCGTTCCTTGATTATATTGTTAAGCCAAACCTTAAAACAATTGTGAAATTGTTTTTGATTCCGCGGTAGCTCAATGGCGGAGCACGTGACTGTTAATCACGGGGTTGTAGGTTCGAGCCCTACCCGCGGAGCCCCTCGACTCGTCCCGCCCTATTAAGTTAGGGTGGGACGTTTCATTTTAAAGGGCGGGACTCGCTCGGGACAGGCCCTCCGAATTTTCCGTCCTAACTTGTTAGGTCGGGAAGAGTTGTTTTAAATAACGGGATTCCCGCCTGCCTCTCGAAATTACATATGGCGGGCAGGCGCTCAGAGCCCCGAGCGAGCGAAGCGAGTCGAGGGGCCACTTCCCCTAAAGAAACAACAATTCTTCCTTGAAGCTCATATTTTGTAATGTCTGCTTGGTTTTACATTCTGCGACTACAATCAAATGGTCCTTATTACGGATCGACAAATACCTGCATTTCAGATCGAAAGAACATTTCAGCGGACATGGTGCCCGGACGACGAGAATTGATACACCAATTTCTTAAGCCTATTCGGAAGACTTTCCCATATACATAGAAGCATTCCACAGAGAGCACTGGGTAAAACGCTGGAGCCGTAATTAAAAAAAGGCATTGATCGAAGGCAATTTCGTGAAGTTGAAACAACTGGAATATGTCGAATGAGAGTTAAAACGTTCAAGTGATGAACTTGGGCGCTGCTGTTTTAAAATAAATATATCCCATTGGCCTTTTACTGGTACCCGCTCATCATAAACGGTTTTTTGACTTTGGAAGAAAATGAAATGTGTGAGCGAATATTTTTAATTACGAAAGTCTTAAAAATGCCAACAATAAATAAATAGGATAAAATTGTTCTGAATCCGTTGAATTGTTCTGTTGCGTGTCTCCATCAGGAAGTGTAGATTTCGGCAAATATATTGGTCACAGAATCCTGAGATTCAGATTCTTGTCATTATTTATTTTACAGTAACCTCGGGATCCGCATCATGCGAAGAACGAGGTTTTTTTGTTTTAAACAGGAAATTATTTTTGGAGGTCATGATGAAGAACATCTTTGGTCAATTGTGGAAACTTCTGCTTATTACGTTCACCGGAACGTTAGGAAGCATCACGTTCGGGTTGATGCTGCATGGCAGCGATGTCTTTAATTACACCGGAATAAATTTTGGTTTTGTGGCCTTTGGGATCAGCGGAGCATTCATCTTTTCGTTTTACCATGTGTATGGACTTTCCAATTCCATCACTGCCGCCGTTACAACAAGCGTTATCCAATTCATCATTGCGTCAAATTGGATGCCGATGTTGAATGCCGGGATCTGGTCGTTTGGTGTGAATCTTCCGGTGATCTGGCTTGCCTTTATGTTCGAACGAAAACTTTCCGCACTTCATGGAGCTAAATTTCTCGTGGTCGGCGTGGTGTACGGAGCAGTTTTTGTGCTGCTGACGTTAATTGTAGGAGTGATGCACGAGTCAACACAGATTCCTTCAGCAGTGTTTCGCGATAATTTTGTCGATGGTCTATTGATCGGTCTCGGCATGGGACTCGGAGTTCAAGCAGGCGAAGCGAATATCCATTCAATCAGGAAATGATCCAACATGGTTCAGGAATAGAATTATTTACACCCAACCAGTTAAAGTGGAATGCGCTTATCACTTGTCATTAAAAGTGTATGATGCGTTAGGCTGAGAATTTGTAAGATCGGTGGATGAAGCAAAATGGGCGGGATATTATTCCGTGCAGTTCAATGACTCAAATAACCTAAGTTAGAGTTATCCATCTAACAGGAACGCCCAAGTGAGGAACTTGGGCGTCCTTGTTCTTCAGAACACTGTACCGTTTTTGACCTCAAATCAATTTTCGGTCTTTGCTGTATCGGCGCACCGCTTCTTCTACTGTCGGGAGATCCGAAAATAAGTCCTTCTGACTCTTCGTATCGCTGCTGATATAGATTCCCTTTTTTATCCATCGTATCATCGCTACCAGGTCTTTGATGTTCTCTTTGAACAAACCTAAGACAGGCATGATGACATTCGCGACAAAAGCGGGAAATGCCGGTTTTGCCATGATCGGTCTTCCGAGAACCGTTGAGAATGCCGTCGCAAGATCATCACCCGAGACAGGTGTATCCCAGCCGACATCGATCGTTCTGTTCAGTGCACTTTCGGGCAGACTCACCGCCGCCATTGCTGCGTAGCGGGCAAGGTCGGGTGTGTAGATCATTCCCATTTTTACCCCGGGTATGAATGCGGGGAATATTCCCTTTTGTACTTTGGGATAGACAAAATCATCCGTCTGATCGAGGAATGCACCCGGACGAAGCGCGATGAACGGCTGCCCGATCTTCTGCAGATATTGTTCCGTCTGAAACTTGTGGTAAAAATGAGGTACTTCGAGCGCTTTATCACATTCCAAAATTGAGATCAGTACGAAGCGTGGAATGTTTGCTTCTTTTGCAGCGTCGGCGATATTCCGGTATCCCTCCGTGTCCGTTTTTGGACTGTCGCCTTTTGTATGTCCGGTATATCCTGCGGCGCTGGCGATGACAGCGTCCGATTTCGGACTCACAGCCAAAGCATTCTTCAGCGAAGCCGGATCCATCATGTCGCCGGTGAGGAATTCGGTCACTCCGAGCGCCTCAAGGTTGGTTCTGTTGCTGGTGGTCCTTACCACTACACGCACGTGGGCGCCTTGGGCTAGTACTTCCTTTGCGATCTTTAATCCGAGTGATCCAGTAGCGCCGAATAGTGTGATGATTTTTTTTGCCATTATAGTATATGTCTTCTCGAAGTGAGGAATTGTTGTCTATATCTTATGATAGACGGACAGGTGGTGATAATATTGTAAAATTTCATGATTTCGGAGATTCGATATTGAAACATGTTGTTTCAAAGTGCCGGAGGAGAATACCATGGTTCAAACAATGTCGAAGCTTTGGTGTTTTTGAGTAAAATGAAGGTGGGGAGATAATGATTTCTTTTCTCAACCTTCGCAGAAACCTCTTTCCACTTCCTATGAATTATTGCATATTGAAACAGGACAAAATTATCCGTTATCGACATTACAAGGGTGTTTGGTATCGATATTCCTGCAATTTGATCGTGATTCTTTCTGCGAAGAATTCAATCAGATTCTCTTCCGTTGGGTTCTCCTTCCTTTGTGTTACCATCATCCCGGGATCGGTGGAATAACACTTCTTGTCTCACTCATCACATCATCTCTCTGTAGGAGTACCAATGAACAACAACGGAATGTTCCGTACACCATCGTTGAATTGTGCTGTATTCTTTCTACTCACCATGCTTTGCATGACATCGGTGTTTGCACAGCCGAGCATGAAGATCTGGAAGAACGGTAGCGTCAGTTCCGCCATCAAGATCAGCGATATCGATTCGATCAAATTCGGATACTCTGTGGGTGACACGGCGCAGGGTGGTGTGGTGGTGTATGTGGATGCCACCGGTTGGCATGGACTTGTTGCGGCGCAAACCGATGAAACAATCGGAGCAACGGTGCAAATGCCGTGGTCGTTGAATTACAATTACAATGCGTTGAATGCATCGGCAGACGGATTGTATGCCGGCTATAATAATACGAATAATATTGTTTTTTATAATCAGCAAAGCGGTATCTATGCCGCGTACTATTGTTATCTTAAATCATCCGGCGGTTACACGGATTGGTATCTGCCGTCGAAGTATGAATTGAATCTTCTGTTCGTGAATCGTGCAGTCATCGGGGGCTTCTCACCGACGGGACATTATTGGAGTTCCACCAGTTGGCAGGACTGGCCGGAATCGAAATCGTGGGCGCAGTTCTTTTATGACGGCGGTTATGGGAACGGATATCAGTTCGACAAAGATCAGACGCTGGACGCCAGGGTCCGTGCGGTCCGCGCATTCTAGTCAGTGATCGCTTTTTTTTTGATGTGACATAATGAAAAAATGCACCTTCTTCTAATTTGGATGAGACCAATGAAAATACTCTGTCAATATATTTTTCAACACCGCATCGCTCTGATCATCTCGCTCGTGTCATTCCTCGGGCAGCAGTCCGGCGCTCAGACATATTTGAACATCAATCTTACGAACAGCACGAATAAATATTCGCTTCTCACGGATGTAAGGTCCATCACATTCGACGGCAGCGGCGGAATTGTCTTCAAAAAGACCGACAACAGCATCAGTACGGAGACAATGACTCTCTTGAAGAACATTACGCTGGACGGAACAAGCGGAGGAGGGGCCGCTCTTCCGGTGGAACTTGTTTCGTTCACCGCAGTATCAAATGGCGGGAATTCGGAACTGAAATGGAAAACAGCAACTGAGCGGAATAATTATGGATTTGAAATAGAAAAGCAATTTTCCAATTACACAATTACAAGATCACAAAATTCATTGTGGGAAAAAGCTGGTTTTGTGGAAGGACACGGAACAACGAACGCTCCGAAAGAATATTCGTTCATCGATAGAACATTGAACGGGGGAAAATACCTGTACCGCCTGAAACAGATCGATCGTGACGGGAAGTTCGAATACTCGCAGCAGGTGGAGGTGACGGTCACCGGTGCACCGAAGGAGTTCGTGCTGGAACAGAATTATCCGAATCCATTCAATCCGTCTACTTCAATCAGATATCAACTTTCAGTGAATGGTCTGACCTCATTGATAATCTACGATGCACTCGGGCGTGAGATCGCAGTGCTCGTGAGGGAGTATAAAGAAGCGGGAACATATTCTTCAACATTCGATGCTT
>JBMOHT010000089.1:0-14562 GCA_049317705.1 Bacteroidota bacterium
TGATGGTCGAGCGGCGATGTCTGCAGCAGTGTTCGTGCTTTCAAAGTGATCTGATGGTTCTGTATCGTCCCGCGAAGCAATGCGGATTGTTCTTTGCTCAGTTCCTTTTCATACCTTTGTACATCTTCCGGGACTGCGGTGATGAGTGAAAATTCCTTATGCTCTGCCGATAATTTCTTAGCGATCATGATCACCTGATCCTTGACGCGGGAAAGGATCGACATCGTATCTTTCGGTTCGCCGGAATCGCCGAGAACGAACGTGCCGAACGGCGGAGCGAGCGGAGTCACTTTCGTTGCCGGAGTAAATTCAAGGAAAATGATCTTTCCGAGAGCTGTGGAATACTGATCCATCATTCCGCCCGGTTCTCCGAACTCAAGCACTTCGGACTCATACGCGTACTGAGCGATGATCTTTGGTTCCAGCACCGAGGACTGATCACTCATACGCGCAAGGAGATTCACCCACGCGACGACGAGCGCTGAGGAACTGGATGTTCCTGTGTTGATCGGGATCTTTCCGCGGACGACACAGTCCAGTCCTCTGCTGAAGGTGAATCCATGTCTGCGGATGACATTCACTGCGCTTCGGAAGTAATCCCGTTCTTTCACGTACAACAATGTCCCCGATAACGAGAACTCCTCCATTGAACCGATATCCGGAAGATCGATCCTGACAGTAAGATCTGTGCGATGGCTTCCACTGATCTCAACACGCAAAGAGATCGCAGAGGGAATGACGGGCAATCCGAGATAATCCTGATGTTCGCCGAAGAGACACACACGGCCTGGAGCGGAAACTGAAAATGTTTTTTTATTCATCATCGTATATTATTGTGTGGCAGGTTTTGCTGTCCAAAGTTTGTTGACCACAAAGATCAATGCCCCCCCGCTTAACAGAACAACAGCGAACAGCATCAGTGCATAATCGAATCTACCATAGAGATAATTCCCCACTGTGAACAGCGAGGACCAGATGACGGTGCATCCGCTGAACCAACCAAGCAAACCGAGCGGGATATTATCCTGCATGGCATCCGAACGTACCCCTTCAAGTTCAGCCTCTTTGCGGATCGTCGTCCATCCCGGACCAAATGGACGGACCTTCTTATAGAATTCGACCAATGTTTTTTTGTCCGTTTGCGGAGCAAGGTACGCTGCGAGCACCCAGCTGACGGTAGTAAATGCGATCGTAATGAGCAGTGCGCTGTGCGTGCTGAAGATGATACCATTCTTTCCCAAGATCATCAAAGTTACCGAAATGATAAAGGAACTCGCCATTGCTGTCACTTCACACCAGGCGTTGATGCGCCACCAGAACCAGCGCAGAAGATACAATAGTCCCGTACCGGCGCCGATCTGAAGGATAATGTCGAACGCACTCTTCGCTGTATCCAGCAGATATACCATAGCAGATCCGCACAGGAATAAACCTACCGTTACCCATCGGGCGGCAAGGACATAATGTTTTTCTGTCCCATCCTTCTTCACGAATCGGCGGTAGAAATCGTGAATAAGATATGATGCGCCCCAGTTCAAATGCGTGAGAATGGTGGAAGAATTCGCAGCAATCAGTCCGCCGACCATCAGTCCGACGAAACCGACCGGCAGAAACCTCAGCATCGCGGGATACGCAATGTCATGACCGAGCAAACTCGGATCGAGATTGGGGAATGCCTTCTGAATATCCGACAATTCTGGATAGACAATGATTGAACAGAGTCCTACGATGATCCACGGCCAGGGACGAAGCACGTAATGCGCAACGTTGAAGAACAGAACTGCGCCGAGCGCATCCTTTTCCGATTTCGATGCAAGCATCCGCTGTGCGATATAACTTCCGCCGCCGGGTTCTGCTCCGGGATACCAGACCGCCCACCATTGAACGGCAAGAGGAATGATGAAGACCGCCACCGCAATATCCCAACTGTTGGTGAAATCCGGAAGCATATTCAGATAATTGATACCATTGGGACCTTTAATGACGGAGAGTTTGTCCACCATTCCGGCGAGTCCACCCACTTCGGGAAGTTGCAGAACGAAATACGCAGCGGCGATCACTGCGGACATCTTAATGAAGAACTGGATCATATCGATCACAAGCACACCCCACAATCCCGAATAGGTTGCGAAGACCACGTTCAGAATTCCTACACCGACGAGCGTCTGCCAGCGGTCCAAGCCGAAAAGAATGCCGGCGATCTTGCACGCTGCGAGATTCACCAGTCCCATGATCATGCAGTTGAAGAAGAATCCGAGATAGACGGAACGGAAACCGCGGACAAAACTTGCTGCTTTACCGGAATAGCGTATCTCGTAAAATTCCAGATCGGTCATCACACCGGAACGGCGCCACAATTGCGCGTAGAAGAACACGGTGGAAACTCCTGTTAAAACGAACGCCCACCAGACCCAATTGCCGGCGACGCCGTTCGTTCGGACGATGTTCGTTACGAGATTCGGCGTATCACTACTAAAGGTTGTGGCAACCATAGAAAGTCCCGCAAGCCACCAAGGGACGGAACGTCCTGATGCGAAGAATTCCGATGTATTTTTTCCGGATCGCCGTCCGAAATAAAGCGCCGGGAGGAAACAAACGACGAGTATTGCAGCGATGATGATCCAATCCAGCAATTGCAAATGCATAAACTACTTCCTTCTATTCATGAAATACTGTATCAGCGATGAAGTTCCAGATTCTCATCCGCGAATTTCAAACCATTGAGTCGTTTCCATTCGCCGCGGGTAAAATCCGGTATCTTCACCGGGACGGAACCGTTCAGCACGGACTGTTCTGAAAGATACACGATGCTGGACCATTCAGCGGCATCATACACATCCTCATCCAGCGGCAGACCGTTCCGCAGACAATGGATCAATCGATAGTCCATGATAAAATCCATTCCGCCGTGCCCGCCTACTTTCCGTGCAAGTTCTCCGATCTTCTTTGAGAAAGGGTGTTCATATACGGCAAGGACGGAGTCGACCTGTTCTTTACTCAGATATTTGTGCGCATCGGGTTCCAACGCGATATTCTTCACTGGATATTTTTCGGCAAATCCTTTCGTGCCGCTCACCATGTGGATTCGTGAGTACGGCCGCGGACTTGTCACATCGTGCTGAAGCATGATGGTCTTCCCTCTTTCCGTTCGGATAACGGTCGTATTCATATCCCCAAGTTTGTATGTCATGCGCGCAAGTTCGGAATCCTCGCCGAGTTTTTCCTTAGCATATGCCGATAGGCCGAACTGATCGGAAGACATCGAGACGAGCGAACTCATTTTATCGCCTCGGTGGATATTCAAGATCTGACTGACAGGACCGAGTCCGTGAGTAGGATATGGATTGCCGGTATGCTGTGCATTGTATTTCAATCTCCACATGTCCCAATATCCGGTCGTGTCATCGAACAGAAGCCAGCGGAGGTCATGGATATACGCTGCTTCGGTATGGACGATCTCTCCGAACACACCACGCTGTGCCATGTTGAGTGTGGCAAGTTCAAAGAAATCGTAGCAACAGTTCTCCAGCATCATGCAGTGCTTTCTGGTCTTCTCCGCCGTATTTACCAGCTGCCAGCATTCTTCCAGTGTCAGCGCAGCGGGCACCTCCATAGCGGCATGTTTCCCGTGCAGCATTGCATACACGGCAATCGGAGTGTGAAGCTGCCAATGGGTGCAAATATAGACAAGGTCGACATCCTTGCGCTCGCATATTTTCTTCCAATCTTCCGTTCCCGTATATTCCGCCGCCGGTTCCCTGCCGTTCTCTTTCAGGATCTTTTGACATGAATCAATATTCGATTTGCTCAAATCGCAGAGCGCAACGACCTTCACTCCGGGGATATGCATGTACCGTTCGAAACTCTGCGAGCCCCGTTGTCCCAGACCGATGAATGCGATCCTCACCGTATCCAACGGTGGAGCTGTCAATTGAAGCACGTTCGTCTGTCCTTTCGGACGCGGAGGTTCGGGAAACGAGAGCATTTTTTTCTGTTGTGAGAACATTTGTAACGAAAACAGAGTAAGAAGAAAATATAGAACGATGATGTTTTTCATTTGAGATCCCTTGAGTATATGAGCAGGTATTTCTTTCTGATCAGATCTTAATGAAGATCTTTTGTTTGTAAAGATACAGCAGAAGGCAATATAATACTGTGAACCCTCCAAGAGCCGTTACGAACGGCTGCCATACACCTATATATTGTTCCAATCCGTTCACGAATACTTTTGCGATCAACCGGTAGTCGAATATACTCGCCGAGACATACGCAGCGATTGCATTGGAGCCGACCACGACGAAGAAAAGAGTCCATCGTTTGAAATTCAAAATATCGATGACGTAATAGAGAGCAGCAAGCATCAGCATGCAGATCCCGCTTGAGAACAGAACGAATGAACCGGTCCACAGGTGTTTAATGAGAGGATGCCACGGCATCCAGAGATACGACAGAATGATCAATCCTATTCCCCCTGAAAAGAGCATCCAGAATTTTTCGGTCGGTTTGAATCCCGACTGGAAGAGATACCCGGTAAAGACGCCGATCATTGTTGTTGCACCAAAATTCAGGGATGAAATGAGCCACGTATACGTCGTCCCGTCCTGAAAGGAACCAAAGATGAGTTTATCAAAATAGATGGCGATATTCGCATCCGGCGCATACGATCCCGCTCCGAATCCGGGAACAGGCATCCACGCGAATATTCCCCAGTAGATGAGCATCAGTCCGGCGGCAGCCATGATCTGATAGAGCACAGGCAGATAGAGAATGATGAGCGAAGCAATGAGATATCCGGAAGCGATCGCCTGAAGCGTGTTGCTGAAGAATTTGATCTGAGCGATGTCGTAGGTGAGCAGTTTCCCCTGCACCACCATTCCGAGGAACCAGAGAAGAATGAATCTGATGACGATGTGCTTCCACAATTCAGTATTGGAACGATCGATACTCAGACGTTTCCTCATGGAAAAGACCATCGAGAGACCGACAAGAAAAAGAAACAGCGGCATGATGATATCGTAGAATGTAAAACCGTACCATTCCGCATGGTCCAATTGCGCAAAGAGCCAATTCGTTGCCGGAGTATTCACCGCTTCATCGAAGCCTTTCACGACCTTTTTGAATCCGATGATCCATATCATATCGAATCCCCGCAGAACGTCCACCGCAAGCACGCGACCGCCGGAGACCGGTCCGGTATTGGTGATCCTGAATTGTTCAAGTGTTGAGGCAAGCGTTTTCATTTCTTCAATACTCCATTGTGGTTCGGATCGATCGTATCCCGCCGTGGAGAGAGCCGGACCGGGAACAATGTGAATCCGTAATGATAGTTACCGGAACGGATCTGATATTGCGACATCGGTTGTGCATTTTGCGACCATGAATCATTCCCCCCGACTCCCATCTGACAAAGATCGATATTCAGTGTAATGGAACCGGCATTGATCAATTCATTATTGTGCTGTGCTGAGGAGAGTGTTGATTCAGAATATGGCCATGCACTCATGCTCAGCAGACTGTCCGCCGCGATCTGCAGTCCCTCATTGCGTTCGTTGGAAAGAGACATCCAGCGGATATCGGTACGATTGGCGTTCTCCTGCGGTTTTACGTACGGCTCGACAAAACTTTCAAGCGGCAGTGAATAGATGCCTACATCCGAACCAAAGCGTCGGTCCACATAATTTTCCTGTGGTCCCCTGCCGTACCATGAGATCAGACGGAGGTCCTTCGCCACGGCGCACTGCATACCGATGCGAGGAATATTCGGAAGTGCCGTATCCGCTTTGAGTGAACAATCCACGTGAATAACACCGCTGCTATAGACTGTATTGAGCACCGCAACGGAGGCGCGACCGCCGATCAATGAATAGTTGCTCCTCACTGTAACACTCGAGTCTGAAGTATCGGTGATCTTCATGGAATCCAAATTCTCTACAGCAGTGTACCATTCTTTCAATATGATATTCGGCTTCCATCCTCTCGAATCATTATCCGTCATCGGACGGGTGAATTTCGGAAGGAGCGGTCCGCTGATGAATTCTTTCCCGTTGCGAAGACATGAAACAAGCGCACCGTTCTTTTTTGAATATATCACGGAGAAATTCTCTCCTGAGACGATGAAATTCGATAATGAATCACGAATCACGAGTCTTCCGGGAGAAGGCATCAGCGACAATGACCAATTTTTAGAAGAACATTTGAACTGTTCCGACGCAATGCGATGTCCGGCAGGGGCCCATGCTTCTTTTTCTTTTAGGGAAAACGTCAGGGCAAGGTGATACTCTTTCTCAGATTTCATTGAAGGGAGCAGTGTTCGAAGTGTGAGTATCGTATCCTTTCCCGGAAGGATCTTCACCAACGGAAGAGAAATACTTTTCACAATATTTCCATCTTCCATCATCTCTGCAGACATATTGTACCGTTCCAACGAACGAACGGCGTGACGGTTCCGGATCTTTACGGTCAGCGATGATGTGTCAACAAGAGTGCATTCAACCGGTTGAAACACTCTCTTACATTCTTCGATGGCTGCTTTCGGTCTTCCGTCCGGCGCGACGATGCCGTTGATGCAAAAATTTCCATCGTGGAGCGTTTCACCGAAATCACCTCCGTAAGCGAAGAACTCTTTGCCTGAACTGTCCCGCTTCAACAATCCCTGATCCTTAAAATCCCAAATACAGCCGCCGATGATGCGCGGTTGCGAACGGAACTGCTCCCAGAATTCCTTCATGTTCCCAGTTGAATTCCCCATGGAGTGGGCATATTCCACGAAGAATATCGGCCTCGCGTCCCCCGGTTGATGTGCCAGCAGTGACGGAGTCTCAACATCGGGATAGAATCGGCTGACGACATCCACATACGGCTGGTCGGTGGGATTCTGAAGCCGCTTTGCATGACTGCGGATGTATTCCGGACGAGATTGATCTATGTATCCTTCCGCACGGTGATTTCCCTGTGCCGGTTCATACTGAATGGGACGGGTGATGTCATAATCGTGGATCCATTCCGCCATCGCGGCATGATTCGGTCCGCGCCCTGATTCGTTACCGATGCTCCACATGATGATGCTCGGATGATTCTTGTCGCGGAGGACCATCCTGCTGCTTCGCTCCATGAATGAATGCGTCCATTCGGGATCATTGCTGAGTTTCCCGCCGAGTCCGTGCGTTTCCAGATTCGCTTCGTCGATCACGAACAATCCATATTTATCACAAAGATCGTAGAAATATGGATCGTTCGGGTAGTGTGCCGTCCGCACACAGTTGAAATTATATTGTTTGAGCAAACGCAGATCGGATTCAATATCTTCGCGCGAAACCGCCTTCCCTTTCACAGGATGAAAGTCATGACGGTTGATGCCGTAAAGATACGTTTCGCGTCCGTTGATGAGCAGTTTACCGTTCTTTTTCGAGAATTCAATGGAACGGAATCCGACCGCACAACTTTTCGATTCCAGAACATTCCCGCTGCTGTCGGTGAGCGTAAGCACCAATGTATAGAGATCCGGAGATTCATCACTCCATTTCAGCGGATCGGTTATCGTTGTTTCGAATTGCCCGAATTTCACATTGTCGAGACGTGGATAAACTTCGTTCAGCAGAGATTCGACCGTACGAGTGAGCGGCTGCGCAAGGACAGCATTCTTCTTTGGATCATATAGTTGCGCTGACACTTTGTACCCCTTTCGTGAGGTACCTGTTCCATTCTCGATTCGAGTTCGTACGCTGAAGAGCGCGTCGCGGTAATTCTTGTCCAGCTTCGCTTGCCAATGGAAGTCCGCAATACGCAGAACCGGTTCCGCCATCAGAAACACTTCACGCTGGATGCCGCTCAATCTCCAATGGTCCTGATCCTCCAGATACGAACCGTCGCTCCATCGGATGACCTGCACCGAAAGAAGATTCTCACCGGAACGGAGATACGGAGTGATATTGAATTCAGACGAAAGGAAACTATCCTCAGCATATCCAACAAACGTTCCATTCAGCCATACGGTGAATGCAGAACTTACGCCGCCGAAGTGGAGTGTGATATTCATTCCCTTCCATTCTGCCGGCAAAATGAAGGAACGTTGATATGAACCGACACCGTTCGTATCCTTCGGAACGAACGGTGGATTGACGGGACGGAACGGATAGGAAGTATTTTTATAGATGGGACGACCGTATCCCTGCAATTCCATATTGGATGGAACTGGAATCAGTTTCCATTTCTTCATGGGGCGGAGATAAAAATCCTTCGGAGCATCAGCAGGACAGATCGCAAAATGGAAGTTCCACATGCCGTTCAACGGCATGAACCGTGAGCGTTCACGCACACCACTCAAAGCATCGTTGGTACCGGTAAATGAATATGCGGTACTCCGGGAGCGTTCCCTGTTGATGCCGCAAATGAGCGGATCTTCCCACGGCACTTGAGCATAGACTGAACGAGCGGGCGGAATACCTGCAGGTTCACCGGAGATGGTTTGAGCAAACGCAGAATCGATCCAACATATCAGCGCATAGAATAGAACCGCAGCAGTGTTTTTCCCGGTCACTCCCATCGGAATCCTTCCGGTATTTCTTCTCTCAGAGCCGGACCGATGACGATTTTCTGCTCCAGCAAGCGAGGATACTGATATTCTTTTATGTTTGCATAATATTTTTCAAACGGTATACGTTTTTCACTCCACATCTGTTCAGCCAGAACAAGCAGCCGCGGAAATACCCGCTGATCGATCATGGACATCCGCACATTCCAATCTGTCCACAAGCATGAGCCCATGCCGAGAACAAGCGCTGAGGGATGTGGAATATCCGCGGGATTCTTTTCGTATGCGTCTCGAAGATCGAAGGTTCTGTCCTGATCATATTTGGACCACGGTGTAACGGGAAAATTGAGGTAGGTGTAATAGTTCGGACCGCAGATGACGGAATAACCGTTTGCAACTGCGGCATCATACGCCGCCGTCTGTTTTTTTCGGTAATTCCACCAGTAAATGACGACATTCTCCGCCAGTTTCGGCCCAGCCTGTTCAACAACATCACCCCACAGAATGCACATTCGATTTTTTTCTTTCAGATAATTTGCCAATCGGTTTGAAAAATAGATCTGAAGTTCATGGGAGTTCTTCAACCCCTGTTTCCGGATCTTCGCCTGACAAGCATTGCACGAATCCCATATCGTTTTCGGTGCCTCATCACCGCCGAGGTGAATGTACCGGGCAGGAAAAAGAGTGCAAACCTCGTTCAGGATGTTCTCAATAAATGTATAGGTCGATTCATTCCCGGCGCAGAACAGATGAGAGGAATATTCCATCACACTTGCAGGCGGACGTTTGCTGCAGGAAAATTCGGGATACGCAATGAGCGCCGCTTCAGAATGTCCCGGCAGATCGATCTCTGGCACAACGGTGACGCATCTCTTCCGCGCATATTCCACGATCTCTTTAATGTCGTCCTGAGTGTAAAATCCCTGCTGCTCCGCTCCCTGTGCAACATTCGAACCGATGGCCGTCAATTTCGGATACCGCTTGATCTCAATACGCCATCCTTGTCCTTCGGTGAGATGCCAATGGAATGTGTTGATCTTCAATTGTGCGAGAATGTCCAGATAATGCTTGATAAAATCGACAGTCTGGAACTGACGACCTGAATCGAACATGAAACTGCGCCACGGATATTTCGGAACGTCACGGATGACCACAGCAGGAATTTCCCAGCGGATGCCGAGACGAATTGCAGAACCCGTTATCTGATACGGAAGAAGTTGAAGGATCGTCTGAACAGCGTAGAAGAATCCTTCCCGCGAGTTCGCGGTGATGATGATCCTGTGTGATGATACGTTAAGCATGTATCCTTCCGTGCCGAGGGAATCGTTCCGACCTGCCGGTTTGAAAAGGATCTCCGCTTTTGATGAGGTTCGGATCTTTGTGAATGATATTCCGGCAGCTGTATTGAAGCGGGATTCAAGTGCGGAGAGAGCATCATCTGCTTCAGGAATAGAACAGACTGAAACAGTGTTGGAGAATCGGAAAACTCCCCCCTCCTTCGGCACAATGATTGACGACGGTGACGGAAGGATCCTTTGAATAATGGAGGATGGTTCCGCGCTCCATGCAGCGGAACAGATGAACAGCAGCGCTAACAATACTCCGAAAGGATTCAGAAGATAACGGTTCATGGAATTACCAAATCAAACAACATGGTGGATTCATTTGATCACGGATCGAAGGATCCCCAGTTCCAATCCCCTCAGTTCGGCAAGTCCGCGCAACCGGCCTATCCCGGAATATCCGGGATTTGTTTTTTTATTTAGATCGTCCAGCATTTGGTGACCGTGGTCGGGACGGATAGGAACGGCAGTCTTACGCTGCTGTACCATAATGACCAGTTCCTTCATCACAGCGTACATATCCACATCCCCTTCGAGATGATTATCTTCATGAAAATCGCCGAAATCGTTTCGTGTCGTGTTCCGCAGGTGGACGAAATGGATGCGGTCTGAATATTTTTTTACCATCGCAGGAAGATCATTGTCGGAACGGACGCCGAATGAACCGGTGCAGAAGCAGAGTCCGTTCGCAACGGACGGAACAGCTGCAATGAGTTTGTCGACATCATCCGCCGTGCTGATCACGCGCGGTAGACCGAGAATGTGATACGGCGGATCATCCGGATGGATCGACATCACTGATCCGACCGAATCCGCCACCGGAACGACCTCGCGGAGGAAATGGATGAGGTGAGTGCGCAGACGTTCAGCATCGATCTCCTTATACGTATCGAGCGCTTGTTGGAACTGCTGCAGTGTGAACGATTCCTCACTTCCGGGAAGTCCTGCGATGATATTCCGTTCCAGCTGCTTTTTGGCTTCATCCGTCATCTGATGATATCGGTGTTCGGCCCGCTTTAATTCAGCCGCGGTGTAGTCCTTTTCCGCATTCGGACGTTTCAGCATGAGAACATCGAAAGCGATGAACGCCGCTTTCTCGAACCGCAGCGCTTTACTTCCATCGTCAACCGTGTACGCAAGGTCGGTCCTCGTCCAATCGAGCACCGGCATGAAATTGTATGTGATGTTCTTCACTCCGCAAGCAGCAAGATTCCGGATGGATTGTTTGTAATTCTCGATGCAGCGTTCAAATCCTGCGCCCTGTGTTTTGATCGCCTCATGAACCGGGATGCTCTCCACAACGGTCCATTCCATTCCCATACGCTGTATCTCGATCACCCGTTTATTGATCTCTTCGATCGACCAGACCACACCGTTCGGGATATGATGCAATGCGGTGACAATTCCCGTACAACCCGCCTGACGGATATCGGAGAGACTGACAGGATCGTTCGGTCCGAACCACCGCATGGTCTGCTGAAGCCGGTGTTCAATGGAAGCATATGAGGGTATTTTTCTGGTCATGATAATTCCTTTGATATCTTAAACGCCGGCGTATACGTTGAAACCGCCATCCACCGGAATAACGATACCGGTGATGAATGTCGATAGATCCGAGATCAGGAAGAGCATCGCTCCGACCAGTTCTTCCGGTTCACCGAACCGTCCCATCGGCGTGTTGGCAAGGATCTTATCCCCGCGAGGCGTCAGTCCGCCCGTTTCTTTGTCGGTCAGCAGAAAACGATTCTGATCGGTCAGGAAGAATCCGGGAGCAATGGCATTCACACGGATGTCGAGTTTTGCAAAATGGACCGCGAGCCATTCGGTGAGATTATTGATAGAAGCTTTCGCAGCGGAATAGGCCGGTATCTTTGTCAGCGGGTGGAATGAATTCATAGAAGAGATATTGATGATCTGACCGCCCCGTCCCGTCATATCCTCGGCAAAGACCATCGTCGGCAGGACCGTCCCCAGGAAATTCAGATCGAAGACCTTGCGGAATCCGTCAAGGTCCAATCCGAAGAAGCTTTTGGAGAGTTCACCCAGTGAATCTTTGGAGAGAAATTCAAGCTGCGTGGTGGCTGTCGGCGCATTTCCGCCTGCACCGTTGATGAGCACATCGATCATCCCGAGTTTCTCATTGATCGTCCGTTTTGCATCCTGCAGCAGTGCTTTATCCAGAACATTACCAAACACACCGATCGCTAATGCTCCTGTTTCCATTGTGACATGGGCTGCGACCTCCTCGGCTTTCTCTTTGTTGAAATCGACAATGGCGATCTTTGCCCCCGCAGAACCGAGTCCGATAGCGAGCGACGTTCCGATGATGCCTGCTCCGCCGGTGATGACGCAGACCTTTCCTTTGATGTTTTCGAGCGAATACGTTTTCATTGTTCCCTTATGATCATGATCGGTTCTGTTTCAGCGGAAGATCGGTAAGATCAGCGATGCGTATCGTTGTTCCGCTCTCGATGCTTTTTCTTGCACCGATGCCGATCAGCACGGACATCGCTCCGTCGCGAAGTCCCGCCGCTCTTTTCAGCGGATCATCCTGCTTCTCCGCAAGGAAGATATCATCCTTCATCCTATCGTCGCCTCCGCCGTGTCCTCCGGTCTGTTCTTCAATGCGCACTTTCTCCATCTTCCCGAAATTATCCGTGATCTGGATCTCGTCATAACTCTCTTTCGGCCACGGCTGACGTTCCTGGATCCATGCCTCAAGACGTCCTTCGGTGCCATTGAATGCGATACGGTATCCTTCGTACGGAGAATATGTGGTAAGCGAATAACTCACCTGCACGTTGTTCATATACTTAATTTGCACCGCCATCTTATCGTAGATGTTGATATCCTCTTTCCACACACAACCGTCACGGACATACCCGTCATATTTTTCGTTGGCGGGATACAGGGCTGTAAGACGTTCGTCCTTCGTGATATCAAAATAAAATTTACACTTCTCTTTGAACGGACAGCCACGGCAGGTGGTGGAACGGAATTCATGATTCTTCCCGTAGAATTCCAGTCCGCCGTAGGCATTCACGACGGACGGATCAGAATCAAGCCACCAGTTGAGCAGATCGAAATGATGGGACGCTTTATGCACCAGCAGCGTTCCGCTCTTCTCGCGGAGTCTGTGCCACCGGCGGAAATAATCGGCGCCATGATACACATCCAGATACCAATGGAAGTCAGCTGACGTCACCCGTCCTATGCGTCCCTGCGCAAGCAGTTCCTTGATCTTCGAGCGATGCGGTGAATAGCGGTAGTTGAAGGTGACGATCACTTTCTTGCCGGACTTCCGTTCCGCATCGAGGATCTCCTTCAGTTTCACTTCATCCGTAGTGAGCGGTTTTTCGGTGATCACATCGATACCGGCATTCAATGCTTTTACGATGAAGAAATTATGGGTCGCATCTACTGTCGTAACGATGACGACTTCAGGTGATGTTTTCTTCAGCATATCGTCGAAATCGGTGAAGACAGGAGAGTTCACTTTCATGTGATTTTTAGCAAATTCGAGACGGCCGGGATTGATATCACAAAGACCGACGAAATTCACTTTATCGCCATATGTTCGAACGACATCTCTTCCCCACATACCGGTACCGCGATGACCAGTGCCGACCATTGCAATTCGGAGCGGTTTACCCGGAACAAGCAGTTCCGCAATAGCGGAGATAGGACTTGTCATCATTGCACCCAGTGTCATTGCCGAAGAGCGGGCAAGGAATGTTCTTCGCGAGTCATGGAATGTTGAATTCATAGAACTCTCCCGATGTTATTTAAGGATCGTGAACGAATACGAAACGGAACGGAGAAATCCATCGACCGGCGGTTGCACGACCAACTCGAGGGGATAAGCTTTCAATGCGGGATACGGTGCCCAATAATTCTCCTTGTCCCTTCCGATGACCAATTCAACATCTCCATCCGTCACTGAGAATTTGATCCTTTTATTCTTTGCAGTTATGATCACCGTTCTGGTATCAACCTTCTCGAATGTCATTCCTGCATATTGAATGACCGGTTCGATGATGCTCACGGTCGAATGCGAATCGTGATACCGGAGTGTCACACTTTTTTTTACGGAAGAATCCGAGAATTCATATTTATACGAATACCGAATACCTCCCATCTGCCATTCACTGTTCTTCAATTCACCCGACGCCGTGATCCTGAACAAGCCGGACGATGGTTCTGTCGGAACGATCTGCAGATCCGCATTGAACTCGTAGAGATTCGTAAAATATTCGGACGAGTCTGTGAATTCGATCCGCGGCGTCAGAGAACGGATACCGGGCGCTTCGGGAAAATGCATCGGTTCTGGACGCTGATATTTCGTGACGCTCGATGCTTGAAGATATCCATGGTCCTTCAGCCAGAGATTCGAAACCGCACCGCCCGAGGGACGATGCATATATTTGCTCTTGGAACGAGCCTGGTCCTCATAACCATATGCTGTAATGGTGGACATGAAATTCGCTGTACGCACCTGCGCAATATCCAGTGTTTGGAAATATTTCGTCCAGCCGGTCTCTTCTGTCGGAAGCGGTTGGAGCGTGCGCGTTGTGCGCGATTCCAGATCGTAGGCGAACGCGATGTTCTTAGCTTTGGCGAATGTGGGATAGATGCACGGATCGACTGTGAATACTTCCCAATGCTGAGGACCGTATCCGACGATACCGT
>JBMOHT010000090.1:0-14441 GCA_049317705.1 Bacteroidota bacterium
TGTGAATTGTTCTTTATTTGAACAATTCCTGAAGTTTTACATTGATTCTCTTCCCAAAACTCCTTATTTTACTTCACTTTTGTAATAAAAATCATCAAATCGAACTCTGAAAGGAAAGCAATGAACGAAGGAACAATTGTTCAGGTTATCGGACCTGTTGTTGATATCGATTTTTCTGCAGGAACACCCCCGACCATTTTGAATGCGATCAAAATTCCCCGCACGAACATCGAAGGACAGAAAGAGAATCTTATCGTTGAAGTGCAGCAGCATTTGGGTGAGAATCGTGTCCGCACGATCGCAATGGATTCTACGGACGGTCTTGTCCGCGGAATGCAGGCGATCGATACCGGTGCACCGATCTCCATTCCTGTCGGCCCGAACACACTTGGACGTTTGATCAATGTGATCGGCGACGGCATCGACGGACTCGGCGAGATCAAAGGTGTCACGAAATATCCGATCCATCGTCCCGCTCCGAAATTCGATGACCTTTCCACACAGAAAGAGATGTTCGAAACCGGTATCAAAGTTGTCGACCTTCTTGAACCGTACACCAAAGGCGGTAAGACCGGTCTGTTCGGCGGCGCCGGTGTGGGTAAAACAGTATTGATCCAGGAACTGATCCGTAACATCGCAGCTGAGCACGGCGGTTATTCCGTATTCGCCGGCGTTGGTGAACGTACACGTGAAGGGAATGATCTCTGGCAGGAAATGAAAGAGTCCGGCGTTCTTGCAAAGACCGCACTCGTGTTCGGTCAGATGAATGAACCCCCGGGAGCACGTCTCCGCGTGGCGTTGACCGGTCTTTCCATCGCTGAGTATTTCCGTGATGACGAAGGCAAGGACGTTCTGCTCTTCATCGATAATATCTTCCGTTTCACACAGGCAGGTTCCGAAGTGTCCGCACTTCTTGGACGTATGCCGTCCGCCGTGGGTTACCAGCCGACACTCGCAACTGAGATGGGTGCTCTGCAGGAACGTATCACTTCCACACGCAAAGGTTCCATCACATCAGTGCAGGCCATCTACGTTCCCGCGGATGACTTGACCGATCCGGCACCGGCAGCAGCGTTCTCGCATTTGGATGCAACGACCGTGTTGAGCCGTCAGATCTCCGAACTTGGTATCTATCCCGCTGTGGATCCGCTCGATTCAACATCGCGCATCATGGATCCGCTCATCGTCGGTCAGCACCATTACGACGTCGCAAAGTCCGTGAAAGTGATCTTGCAGCAGTATAAAGATCTTCAGGATATCATCAACATCCTCGGTATGGACGAACTCTCGGATGAAGATAAACTGACCGTGTCGCGCGCCCGTAAGATCCAGCGTTTCCTGTCGCAGCCGTTCCACGTTGCGGAGCAGTTCACCGGTATCCCGGGACGCTACGTGAAACTCGAAGACACCATCAAAGGATTCAAGATGATCGTCGACGGCGAATGCGATCACCTGCCGGAACAGGCGTTCCTGATGTGCGGCGGTATCGAGGAAGTATTCGAAAAAGCAAAAGCATTGCAGGCGGCATAAGAACCTATGGCAGATAAAAAATTCCAATTGGATATCGTTACACCGGCGAACACGGTCTACTCTGGAGAAGTCCTGAGCTTTACCGCTCCCGGTGTGGTCGGAAATTTTCAGGTGTTGTTCAATCATGCTCCGCTTCTTTCAGCCATCGGCGTCGGTGAAGTAAAGATCACCGAAGCGGACGGAAAGCAGCAGCGCTTTGCGACCAGCGGCGGATTCGTTGAAGTGAAAAGTAATAAGGTCATCCTTCTTGCTGAATCGGCGGAGAACGAAGCTGAGATCAATGTTGAACGTGCGGAAAAATCAAAGGTCCGTGCACAAGAACGGTTGAACAAGAAGACCAGTGACACGGATATCGATCGTGCACAGGTTGCGTTGATTCGTTCCATTAACAGATTGAAAATTGCTTCAAAAAAATAAATGAACAAAGAGTGACCATAGCCCACAGAAGACATCTTCCGTGGGCTTTTTTTATTTGAGAGTGAACTGAATGCGTCCTACCGTTGCCGAGATCGATCTTCGAGCGATCAATGCGAATCTGAAGAATATCCGCAAAGCCGTCGGTAAACATCCGCTGATCATGGCGGTTGTGAAAGCGAATGCGTACGGACATGGAGTGATCCCGGTGGTCCAGTCGATCATCAAGCGGGGAAGTGCACAGTATTTCGGGGTAGCGATCGTTGAGGAAGGGATCGAGATCCGGAATGCGGGGATCAAATATCCTATCCACGTCTTTACCGCTCCGCTCAAGGAACAGCTTCCGCTGTATGTTCAGCATGGACTCGAACCGACCATCTGTGACCTGAGGATCGCAAAACGATTGAATGAGATCGCAAAAAGTTCAGGGAAGACCGTTTCGATCCAGATAAAGATCGATACGGGAATGGGAAGGATCGGCGTTGCGGCAGCGGATGCCGTTCTGTTCGTTAAGAAGCTCACCGGACTTTCAAATCTCCACATCAAAGGCATCTGGACACATTTCGCGACATCCGATGAAAAGGACCTGTCGTATGCGCAAATGCAGCTCAAGAAATTCAGGTCCATCATTACAGAATTGGAATTGAACGGGATCCATATTCCGATCGTCCATTGCGCCAATAGCGGAGCCATTCTGCAGATGCCGGAATCATACTTCGATATGGTTCGGCCAGGCATCATGATGTACGGATACCTTCCGTCCATGGAGACACGCAAAACGATCGCGATCCGCCCGGCAATGTCATTGAAAGGACGTGTCGGTTTTGTAAAGAGCATCGAGAAGGGAACGAGCATCAGTTATGCGCGCCGCTATATTGCTTCACGAAAAACGACCATCGCGAGCATTACTGTTGGATATGCTGACGGATATTTTCGTACATTAACGAATAAAGCATCGGTACTGATCAACGGAAAGAAATATCCGGTTGCCGGCACAGTCTGCATGGATCAGATCATGGTCGATGTCGGGAATGATACTGTGAAGATCGGCGATGAGGCAGTGCTGTTAGGAAAGAGCGGACCGCGAACGATCGATGCATGGCAGATCGCCGGTGCTGTCGGAACGATCCCGTATGAAGTCACTTGCGCTGTCTCTCAGCGCGTACCAAGAAAATATATCAATGGAAAGTAACGAAGAATATTTTTTACGGGCCTTACGCAGAACGAGCAATGGATTGACAGATAGTCTCATTCCCGCTCACGGTGCGAAACTGACCAAACTGCTGAACCGGTTCGAAACGACCGGCTCCTTCAGCCGTGAGGTTGATTCACTTCTGGGTGTTCAGGGCTTCGGCAAATGTGCGTTGGCGATGGAATGGCTTCTTGAGCGGACGAAACGTTCCAATGATTATTTCGCTCCTGAACAATTCGAGAGTGATGTTCTGCTGTTGAATGAGAAACTATTCGAAGCGTTCCTTAATCAGCCGTTCGACATGCCGGATTTTTCCCGCACGTTCGAAGCGCCGGTCCGTCCCGTTCAGCAGAATATCCAACTGACTGATGATGAATTTATTGGGACAAGTTATCACTCTTCACCAGAACGATCATCGACCGAAGAACCTGCTGCACAGGAGTATCAATCACATTCCGAACCGGTGCTGGAGTCAATGACGGAACCGGACTGGAGCAATTCGCTTTCGACTGACTTCTCCGCCTCTTCTGCGACCTCAACATCCTCCGATATTTCTACAGGTGAGTTGACCCCTTCATTGGTGGAATCGATGACACCTGATCTTTTCGAATCTTCAGAGCGGATAGCACAATCGTCCGTCGAATTCAGTGACAAGCAGTCCAATGAACGTCCTATCGCAATGGCGGTCATTCGCGTAACGATACGTGCCGCGCTGGACCTTGCAAAGATGAGCAACAATGTGATCGTGCAGGATTTTTTTGATGCGATACTCCGGCTGATCGCATATACCGATGAGCAGGGAAAGATCCGCAGTGATGCATTTGCGGACATCATCCACGATATCGGCGACAGATTCATGAATGCATTGCGCGCTCCTGCGGGCGGCATAACACTATTAAAGAGCATCACTGTATACATCAGTGATCCCAAAGAACTTTTATCGAAGAAATGATTATGGAAAACGAAAAGACCATCTATGCAGTGATCATGGCCGGCGGTGTCGGTTCACGTTTCTGGCCGAGAAGCCGTGAAAAGAATCCGAAACAATTACTTGAGATCGTCGGCGAAGGTACGATGATCCAAAACACGGTGAAGCGGCTGGCAGGGTTCGTTGATGAGAAGAATGTGTTCGTTGTGACGAATAAACTGCAGCGCAATGCCATCATCAAACAGCTGCCGAACGTTCCGGTCGATAATATCATCGTCGAGCCGGTCGGACGCAATACTGCTCCCTGTATCGGATTGGCAGCACTGTTCATCGAACGTTTGGATCCGAAAGGGATCATGGTCGTTCTTCCGGCGGACCATATCATCGCTAATGAACCGGAATTCATCCGCGTTCTGAAGAGTGCATCGGAAGTCGCTCAGATCACCGCCGGTCTGGTGACCATCGGTATCCATCCCACGCATCCCGAAACGGGATACGGATACATTCAGGCGAAAGATAAGAGTGAGGAGACACTTCCGGTGAATATCAACGGAGTGTTCGAGGTAAAGACATTTGCCGAGAAACCGAATTATGCAACCGCGGTCAGTTTTCTTGAGAGCGGCGATTTCTATTGGAACAGCGGCATGTTCATCTGGCGTGTGGATACCATCCTGAATGAGATCCAGCGCAGTCTGCCTGAACTTCATGCGCAACTGAAGAATCTTCAGCCATCGATCGGTACGCCGTTATTCGACCAGAACCTTGAATCCGCCTACGGCATCATCCGCGGTATCTCCATCGATTACGGTGTGATGGAAAAAGCAGCGCGTGTCTATGTTGTGAAGGGGGATTTTGGCTGGAACGATCTCGGGTCGTGGGATGAGGTCAACCGCATTTCCCCGAAGGATGAGAACGGGAATTATCTGCACGGAAAAGTTATTCCCGTCAATTCAAAGAATACATATGTTCATACTCAGGATAAACTGATCGCTGTTGTCGGACTGGAAGACGTTATCGTTATCAACACGCCGGATGCAATTCTCGTCTGTAAGAAAGGCGCTTCACAGGACGTGAAAGAGATCGTCGATCAGCTGAAACGTAAGCAGATGAATGAATACCTTTAGAATAGTAAATTCCAAATATCAAAAATCAAATTCCAAACTGCGCATTCACGTGAATGAACCTGTAGTTTGGAATTTGTTATTTGGAATTTGTTGCTTGATTTTTCTCTCATCGTGTGCTTCTTCTCCACGTTTCACCAAGGATCGTTTTGTCGAACCGAAAGTGAACTCATCCCGTCCTGCCGTTGCCTCACCTAATGGAAAAGCGATTTCATATGAAGGGATCGCATCGTACTATGCCCATGATTTCCATGGAAAGAAGACTGCAAACGGAGAGATCTATGACATGCACGGTTTCACCGCGGCGCACCGTTCATTTCCGTTCGGGACGAAAGTGAGAGTGACGAATACCGAGAATGGAAGGTCGTGTGTCGTGAGAGTGAATGACCGCGGTCCGTTCAAACTGGAACGGATCATGGACCTTTCGCTTGGCGCCGCCGAATCATTAGAGATGATGAAGGCCGGGACCGCTTCCGTTAAACTCGAAGTTCTCGAGTGGGGGGAGTAAAAAATCCATTGCTTCGTCAGGTCAGCAGTTACCGCGAACCCGCAGCTTCTTCGTACGATGTTTGATGTGCCTGATCCACTTGGATCAGTGTTTGATAGACATTCTTATCGTTATACCCCTTGAACACCTCCGCTAACTCTCCGTACTTCGTGTCAAAGAATATCCTGAACAGCAATGCTCTTGGATTTGAATTCTGCTTGAGTGCCTTTATATTGTTCACCATCAACAGGATATTATCGTATCCTTTTTCCGGTTTTGTTCCCAACAGGTCCAGACCGCGGAAATGATACGCATGCCATCCTTCCCTGAACGATTGATTGGTCGGATTCAGGATCTCTTCGGTGAAATTATATTTACTATAGGTCGAACCGGAAGATCTGTCCCAGCCGGTTGCGCTGGACGGCGCCTGTGAACAGATGAGAGAAGCTTTTCGGAAGAACGGTGTTCCGCTGAGTTTGTCATACGAATCATAATCGAATCCCATCACCAGGAACATGTAATAATCGATGAAGTCCGTCAGCGGATCGTATTGTGTCTCATTTCGATATAACGGCTGCCCCTGCACGTAGGTAAAGTCCCATTTATCATCGAAGATACGGATCATCGGTGTTTTCTTCTGCGAAGGGTTCTTCCCGACGAAAACCGGTCTGGAACTTCCGATGAACGCCTGCGCTTTGAAAGAATTCCCGTCCGCTGACGTGAAGAAGATGTTCATGGTGCATTTGATCTTTTCTCCGCCCAGGTCCTCTGAGGACCATTTCTGGGAATTGATGTACGTCTCAATATCCCGTTCGAAATTCTGAAGTTTATCCTTTGCGCTCGATACCTGCTCAAGATTCACCGTTACATCACACTCGATCTGTGCATAAGCGATCATCGAACACCAGCAAAACACCAACAGACTGCGAAGCATAACATCCCTTTCAGAGAAGATGGAGAGTATTTCCTATGCGACAATATAAAGTTTTCGTCATCCTCATTCAAGTGATTCTCTCGATGCAGACTATGCGTGCCGGTTTTGAACGGACCGCTCAGCCGACTTCTGTTCTTGCAAGGGCATACAGCGGTGTTGCAGTATTTTCCTCCGATAATCTTTGGATCAATCCGGCATCCCTCGCACATGAACACGAACTGAGCGCCTGCACTTTCTATTGTCCATCTCCATTTGGACTGAAACAACTTTCCAATTACGGTTTGATCCTCAATGGAACGTATTCCTCTTGGGTCTTCGGTTTCGGTTTTCAGTCCTTCGGATTCTCACTCTATCAGGAAAATACCGGTTCATTGAATTGTGGTTTCAATATCAGTGAAGATATCTCCGTCGGAACTGCCGTTCATCTGGACCACCTCAATATCGAACGGTATGGTACCGGTGTTCGAACGGTGATCGATGCAGGATTTATCTATTCAATGAGCAATGCGTTCACCATTGGATCGGCCATACAGAATATAACGGGGTCATCGTTTGGTGACGATGATGATATTCCTCAAAAGATATCTTTGGGAATTGCCTACCGGTATGGTGAATGGGGAATGATAACATCGGATATTGTGAAAGATATCCGTTATCAACTCTATTATAATCTCAGCATCGATATCTATCCACAGGAGAATATCCGGCTGTGTGCCGGAATTGACAGCAGCACTTCGATGCTCACAGGGGGAGCGGGAATATCCATTCTTGGAATTCTGATATCGTACGGAGTATCCTCGCATGCCGTTCTTGGAATGACCCATTCTATCGGAATATCTTTTCGATGAGAACATACAGTCCGATCCATTTAATAGTAGTTATAATGATTCATTTCACATTCCTGTTTGCTCAAATACCGCCTGTTGATTCGGACGATGCTCTAGAACGGTATTTGGACACAGGTTCTGACCGGAATGATTTACGTTCAGAGTCCGAAGAACTTGAATATTTCCGGTCTCATCCTATCGACGTATCTCATCCCGTTTACAGTGAATTGATCCGTCTGCCGATGATCTCGCCGATGACTGCTGAATCGATCATCCTGTTGAGTGACACCGTGAACATCACTGATGCAGAACAACTCCGGTCAGCCGGACTGATGAATGATATACTCTTTGAACAGATCAAACCATTCATTACTGTGAATATTGGCAGAGAAAGTAAAGATTGGTCAACATTTCTGCCGGGATCAGTTGAACTGAGAACACGAATGGAAAAACGGATCGCAAAGTCAGAAGGATATTCTCAGGGAAAATATTTGGGGTCAGCACAGTCAGTTTATCAACGGATGAAAATCCGGGGTGAGCATTCCGAAGCCGCGATCTTATTTGAGAAGGATCCGGGAGAATTATCTTCAGACGGATTTATGTCCGGTTCGGTATCACTGAAAGATATTGACCCGATACACAGAATAATTATCGGCGATTTTTCCTTCTCGGCGGATCAAGGTTTGGTCTTTGCAAAGAATATATCCTCAGCGAAAGGAAATAATGTTATCAATCAAACACGAAAACGTGGACGCGTTATTGCGCCGAATACTTCCGCAGACGAACTCCATTTCTTTCGGGGCAGCGCCATTGAAACGTCGGTGAATGGATTACAGTTTAATTGTTTTTATTCACAGCGAGAACTTCCGGCTTCCGTCGATCCGAACGGTGGTATATCAGCATTATACTCTTCGGGATTATTCAGGAATGAAACTGAACTGAAGAAAAGGAATGTCATGGGAGAAAGGACATTTGGTTCCAGAGCTGAAATGGATCTGAACACCAATGATCTTGTCTCTATGAGTCTGCTGAATGTTCATTACAGCAGACCATTTATGAACGATTCGTCTAAAAATGACCGGAAGCAGAGCCTTACAGCCGGAAGTTTGGCATATGATATTTCTGAAGGACCATACTCTTTCTTTGGCGAGGCAGCAATGAATGATCAAAGGCGATACGGATACTCCGGCGGCGTGATAATGCAGCTATCCAGATCAGTTTCTGTTTGCTGCCATTATCATTCATATGAGACAGGATATTACACTCCGTTCGCACATCCATTCGGGGAACGGAATACTCTCGGCGATGGTGAACATGGTCAATACATCGGACTTGCGTTCACTCAAGGACATTATTCCCTGAATATGTATTATGAACGGACGGTATTTCCTACCATCGGTGGTGAATATTCCGCGAACGGAACAGAATCGTTCTTTTCCATAGAAGTGCCTGTTACGAAAAGATGCGAGCTCTATCTTCACACACGCAGGAGTATTCGCTCTCAATTTGCGGTTGATGAACGAATTCAATCCAACTATCGCGGGGAGTTGCGACTCAAGGTTTCCCGCAATATTTTACTGACAAATAGAATTGAATGGACAAATGTATCGTACCGTTCAAATGTCCAAAAAATGAACGGACTGCTCATCTTTACGGATGGGGCATATCGAGATATGAAGAATGGAATTCGTTTACGTTCGCGGCTGATCTTGTTTGATTCACCTTTCTACGAATCACGCCTCTATCAGTTCGAATCGGATGTTGCCGGGAATTATTCCAATCCGCCGCTCTACGGACAGGGTATCCGCTTGTATATCGTCTTTGGGTATGAACTATTCTCCGACATGGTATGTTCTTTCAAGTATTCGGTAACCAAAAAACTTCATGTCGTCTCGATGGGAAGCGGCGACGATACGATCATTGGAAACTCCGATGGTCAGCTGGCACTGCAGCTTGATTTCCGGATGTAGAGGAAAAATTGTACATTAGAGTATGAATTCGGAAAAAAAGAATAAAACAGTTGTTTTGGGAATGTCCGGCGGGGTCGATTCTTCCGTATGCGCTGCATTGTTAGTGGAGCAGGGATATGATGTGATCGGTGTAACCATCAAAACATTCAATTATGATGATGTCGGTGGAACGATCGAAGGGGATAAAAGCTGCTGTTCTCTGGATGGGATCAATGATGCCCGGCTGATCGCATCTAAATTAGGATTCCCTCATTATGTGATGGATTTTTCCGACGTATTCGGGAAGGAAGTGATCGATAATTTCATCGATGAATATATGCATGGACGAACGCCGAATCCGTGCGTTATCTGCAACAGAAAGATCAAATGGGAAGAGCTCCTCCGCAAAGGTAAGCAGCTCGGAGCTGAATATGTGGCGATGGGACATTATGCGCAACTGAGAAAAGATGATCAAACAGGACGTTATGTCATTTCACGCGGGAAGGATGAAAAGAAAGACCAATCCTACATGCTGTGGAATGTCACCCAGGAGTCGCTCGATCATACATTGTTCCCGTTAGCCGGCTATACAAAAGAAGAAGTGCGTGCGTTGGCGGTGAAATACGGACTGCGGACAGCGGCAAAAGGTGAAAGTTTTGAGATCTGTTTCATTACCGACAATAATTACGAACGCTTTCTGAAACATAAACTTCCGCAGCTTGAGAAAACGGTTTCGGGAGGTGAGATACTGCTGAACGGCGAGAAGATGGGAGAGCATACAGGTTTTCCGTTCTATACGGTCGGTCAACGGAAAGGATTAGGAATTGCACATCCGGAACCGTTGTATGTTACATCCATCGACTATAAGAATAATACTATCAATGTCGGATATGAGAATGAACTGCTTCACCGACGATTGACAGCGTCAAAATTAAATCTCATAAAATATGATCATTTGCGGTACGGGAAATCACTCACGGTAAAGATCCGATATAAGGATACAGATGAGACTGCGTTGGTAACACAATTGGACGGTAGTGGTGACGGAGAAGGCAGAGTGCGGATAGAGTTTGAACAGCCGAAACGGGCCATCACGCCGGGACAGTCTGTTGTCTTCTATGAAGGGGACGACCTCGTCGGCGGTGCAGTGATCGATGAAATTGTATGATCCTTTCTGTTACATAAAATATTTTTCTATCGAAGTAATTTTATTTGTCATTCCGGCGAACGCCGGAATCCACGATCATCCTGCCAGCGTTTGTAGGTATTTATAAAAACAATAGTCACGGTTTTCGATCGGGAATGAATAGATTCTAATAAAAAAGAACGTCACTAAAATACCTGAATCCGATCAGTAGTTTGTGACGTTCTTATTTTTTTAATATCCGGAAGTGTATCAACGATTGCTCATCTTGATCTCCGAGAAGATATGATGCACCTCTGAACCGTCCTTCGCCGTTAATAGCCTGTCATAGATGGAATCATTCTTGATATTCGTTGCGATCATCCGCAATGCATCAAGATACTGTTTCTCATTCGTCCCCGTTGAGACCAAAAAGATGAATTTCACTTTCTCGCCGGTCTCTGAGTTGTAAACTATTTCATTGCGGAGTCGTGCAAAGATCACCACGATGTTCTCTTTCTCACTCGGGACCCTGCCGTGTGGAACCGCGACACCTCTGCCGATATTTGTCGGCATCAGCAGTTCCCGCTCAACCACAGATTGGAGAAATTCGGATTTATTTTTGACAAGTCCGGTTTTTGCCGCCTGCGCGATCAACGTCATGAACAATTCTTCCTTCGACTGAGCAGCAACATCCAGCAGAATGAGCTTTTCCGGAATGAACGATGCCAGATGTTCATGCGCTACGCGGTCATTCACGATATCCAAAGAATATTTCACCGCTTCGTCCAGTGTCGGAATGAAATTACCGATGCCGATCTTCTGGGTCACGCCAAGATTATATAATACTTGTCTCACCGCCGGACGGATGCCGACGATAAGCAATCGTTTCTTATCCGCATAGAGCCTGTGGACGATATTTTCCAACGCAACAGCTCCGGTTGTATCGATGACAGGCACATTTTTTATATCAAGGATCACGACATTCACGCCGAAATTCTTCTCCAGATTGTCCACGAATGACCGGGCAGCACCGAAGAAGAGTGCTCCTTCAATATCATAGATGACGATCTTGTGTTTATCAAGATCTTTGCGTGTTGCTTCATCCAATTTTATGGTCGAACCGCCGTCCATCGTGCTTCCGGTGACCATCCCAAGCTCACTCATTCGATGAACGAACAGGAATGCAGCCATCACCATCCCGACCTCGACCGCGGTGATAAGATCCACTAACACTGTAATGGCGATGGTCGTGAGCATCACAATAGAATCGGGAAGTGGTGAACGCGGAATGAGCCTGATCGGTTCTATCTCGAACATCCCGATCGCTGTCATCATCAGAACACCGGCCAATGCGGCAAGAGGTATATGCGCCGCCAATCCGCCGAGGAACAGCATCACCACGATCAGGATCATTCCATGAATGATACCGGAAAGTTTTGTCTTTGCACCCGCTTTGATATTCACCATTGTCCGGACGATTGCGCCGGTCCCTGCAACACCGCCGAAGAACGGTGCGGTAAAATTCGCGATTCCCTGACCGACGAGCTCTTTATTGCTGTTATGCCGCGTATTGCTGGCATTGTCGGCAACTACGGATGCAAGCAAGGTTTCGATCGCACCAAGCATCGATATCGTAAATCCCGCCGGAATGACTTTCTGCCAAGTGTCTGCCGAGATGTATGGAAGCCGCGGGACCTGGAACGAGGATGGAATATTTCCAATGGTCGCGATCGCATCACGGAATGTGAACGTCTGTGCCGCGGTATCGAACTGCCAGTGCAAAATGTCCAACGATGAAAGGAAATATGCGGTAAGCGAACCGACGAGAAGACCAATAAGTGACTTGGGCAGATTCTTGTTGATCTTCGGTAAAACATAGATCGTTGCCATAGTGATCAATGCGATCACCGGAGCGGTATCAAAAGTTTTGAACTGCTGCATGAAGATCAGAATGGCGATTCCGTTCGTAAAACCGACGATGACCGGATATGGGACCAAGGAAACATATTTCCCGAGTTTAAGGATGCCATAACCTATTTGAAAGATACCGGCAATGATACAGGCAGCCAGCAGGGCTTCGATTCCTCCGTAATGGATGTAGACATCAGTCAGGACCACCGTCATGCCGCCGGTAGGTCCGGTGATCTGCTGTTTTGTTCCACCGAAGAATGAAGCAAGAATTCCGGTGAAGATCGCTCCGTAAAGTCCGGCGACAGCTCCCTGAGGATCGCCATTATACGACAGAAGACCAAATCCGAGTGCAAGCGGAAGCGCTACGATGGCGGAAGTGAGTCCGCCGACAAGGTCATTCTTGAAGTGGGATAGATCGAACTGCAGGATTGAAGGAAAATCGAATTCTTTGAAATATTCTTTAAGTGCTGAGGAAGAAAAGGATCGTGTCGTCATTGGATGTTTTCGGATGTCATGTTCTGAAATATACGATTTTAATATCGGAAATGAGGGAATTTATTGATGTGTTGAAGGGAGCAGTAATGTTTTTCCGTGCAACTGATGCAGAGAACTTCTAAATTGATGCCAATCGCCGATGGATACCGAACAACGATATTGCCGCAACTGCAGAAGTGATTTATCAGGTCCGTACTGTTCCCAATGCGGGCAGAAGGATAGGGATGTTCATGTCCCTGTAAAAGAATTGGCCTCCGAATTTATTGAGATCATTCCTTCATTCGATGAACGGCTGTTCAAAACGATCCGTCCGTTGTTCATGCGACCGGGATCTCTCACGCTGGAATATCTCTCCGGAAAACGGAAGCAATTTCTCTCACCGTTCAAATTGTATTTCTTCATCAGTTTTGTTTTCTTTCTCGTCGGCTCACTCTCCGATACAAAAAGCAACTTCATCAATATCAACAGCAAAAAAAGTATCGGCTCGAATTCTGTTGATGGCAATGATACTCTGAAGTTACAAGGAGGGACAAAGAACGATCTTGTGAATATCTCCCTTCAGGATCCTTCAGATACAACAGATACGATCGGAAGGTCCATAGGAAACGCGTTGAAACGGATGCGCTCTAATCCGACGTTACTTGTGGAGAAGTTCAAGGAATATCGCCCAAAGATCATCTTTCTGTTATTGCCGGTCTTTGCTCTTTTGCTAAAACTACTGTATGTCCGGTCTCGGCATCTCTATATAAAGCATATAGTGTTTGCATTTTATTTTCATTCCGTGGTCTTCTTTATTCTGTTACTGATCGACCTTTTGGAATTCACCGGGAATGAGACTATTAGTAATCTCGCGGGGATGTTCTATTTCGCGATCCCCGTACATCTCTATTTCGGAATGAAAAGGGTCTATGATCAGAAACGATCGAAGACATTAATAAAATTAACACTGCTGACCGTCTCATATTTGACAATATTTTTCATCACGATCATCGCGGCACTTTTTGCGATCATGTATATCTTCTATTGAACGGAACTTATATGGATAAATTGGAACAGCTGCGTCTGAAAAAGGAAGAGGCACTCATCGGCGGAGGTGAAGCGCGTATTGCCGACCAGCATAAAAAAGGGAAGCTGACAGCGAGAGAACGTATCGATCTTCTGATCGACGACGGTACGTTTGAGGAGATCGGTATGCTTGTCACCCATCGCTCTTCAGCGTTCGGACTTGAAAAACAGAAATTCCTCGGCGATGGTGTGGTGACGGGGCATGGGAAGATCGACGGCAGGGAGGTATTCGTCTATAGCCAGGACTTTACCGTCTTCGGCGGTTCGCTTTCTGAAGCGCATGCTGAAAAGATCTGCAAGATCTTGGATATGGCAATGAAGGTCGGTATACCGGTCATTGGATTGAATGATTCCGGCGGTGCGAGGATCCAAGAAGGCGTGGTCTCGCTCGGCGGATATGCGGATATCTTCCTACGCAATACAATGGCGTCCGGTGTCATTCCGCAGATCTCGGCGATCATG
>JBMOHT010000091.1:0-14436 GCA_049317705.1 Bacteroidota bacterium
ACACGGACGGTGTATTGAAGTGTATCCGGCGGTTTCACGAATCCGCCGTTCAGATCCTGGTAGGATTTGGAGGACGTCGAGAAATTAACACTGCCGATACGGAAGAATGCAGAGATCGTCGCGGAATCACCGAGCACTCGCAGAGAATCTTTATAGGAAACGCTGATGGTATCATTCGGCTGAACTGCGAATGTTCCATTATTGTTCGCACCAGGTGTAGTTCCGAAAAGTGTGGGAACACGTTTCGTAAAGATGCCGGTGTTCACACCGCTTTCGGTGAAGGTCATCGCTTCCGTCTCGCCGGTGGAACTGCGGACCGTGAATGAATACGTTTCTGCCGAACCGGAATTCCTGTTAAGGTCACCGTCCGTCAATGTAAAGGTGGAGGAATCGTTCGCCGCGATAACAGCCGAACCCGACACGAGTGTTGCGGTGATACCGCCGTTCACGCGCGTGAATGCCGTGAGCGTGGACGCGCCGCCGTTCAGTTGCAGCGAATCGCGGTAGGTCACACGGAGTGTGTCGCCCGCTTTCACATTGAACCGTCCGTCGTTATTCGTTCCTGCGGTGATTCCAAAGACCGTTCCGAGTCTCTTGGTGAAGATGCCCGTATTGACGCCTGTTTCCGTGATCGTGAATGATTCTACTTCACCGGTCGCGATGCTGCTGTCTTTCACTGTGTAGGTCTCAGCCGATGCGATGTTCCTATTCAGGTCCGCATCGGTGATGGTGATAAGCAGCGAATCCCGCGGATAGATCGGCGTTGTTGCTGTGATCGTTGCCGTCGTTCCGCCGTTCACGCGCGTGAATGCTGTCAATGTTGCGCTTCCGCCATTCGTCTGCATGGTATCGCGATATGTTACGCGGAGAGTGTCGCCTGCTTTCACATTGAATCGTCCGTCATTGTTCGTTCCTGCGGTCAGACCGAAGATCGTTCCGAGTTTCTTGGTGAAGATGCCGGTGTTCACGCCGGTCTCGGTGATAGTAAATGATTCCACTTCACCGGTTGCTACGCTGCTATCCTTCACTGTGTAGGTCTCAGCAAGGGCGATATTCTTATTCAGATCGGCATCAGTGATCGTTATCAGCACGGAGTCCGCCGGAATGATCGGCGTCGTAGCGTTGACCGTTGCGGTCGTTCCGCCATTCACGCGCGTGAATGCGGTGAGCGTAGCGCTTCCGCCGTTCGTCTGCATGGTATCGCGGTATGTTACACGAAGTGTATCGCCCGCTTTCACATTGAAGCGTCCGTCGTTATTCGTACCGGCAGTGAGTCCGAACACCGTTCCGAGTTTCTTCGTGAAGATGCCGGTGTTGGCTCCCGTTTCCGTGATGGTGAATGATTCCACTTCGCCGGTCGCAACACTGCTGTCCTTTATCGTATAGGTCTCGGCAAGGGCGATATTCTTATTCAGGTCCGCATCGGTGATGGTGATCAGGAGCGAATCCGCCGGGAAGATCGGCGTTGTTGCGGTGATGGTCGCCGTTGTTCCGCCATTCACGCGTGTGAATGCTGTGAGAGTTGCACTTCCGCCGTTCAACTGCAGTGTATCGCGGTATGTTACGCGGAGCGTATCGCCGGATTTCACATTGAAGCGTCCGTCGTTATTCGTACCGGCGGTCAGACCGAATACTGTTCCGAGTCTCTTCGTGAAGATGCCGGTGTTGACTCCCGTTTCGGTGATCGTGAATGATTCAACTTCGCCGGTGGCGACGCTGCTGTCTTTTACAGTGTATGTTTCCGCGAGTGCAATATTCCTGTTCAGGTCCGCATCCGTGATCGTGATGAGCAGCGAATCCGCAGGGAAGATCGGTGTCGTTGCGGTGATGGTCGCCGTCGTTCCGCCGTTCACACGGGTGAATGCCGTCAACGTTGCACTTCCGCCGTTCGTCTGGAGCGTGTCACGGTAGGTTACACGGAGCGTATCGCCGGCCTTCACATTGAAGCGTCCGTCGTTGTTCGTGCCTGCGGTCAGACCGAAGATCGTTGCGAGTTTCTTTGTGAAGATTCCGGTGTTCACTCCCGTTTCGGTGATGGTGAACGATTCCACTTCGCCGGTAGCGATACTACTGTCTTTCACCGTATATGTTTCCGCGGAACCGATATTTCTATTCAAGTCGGCATCCGTGATCGTGATAAGGACGGAATCCGCCGGGATGATCGGTGTGGTTGCTGTGATCGTTGCCGTGACACCGCCGTTCACACGGGTGAATGCGGTGAGCGTCGCGCTTCCGCCGTTGGACTGGAGTGTATCACGATAGGTCACACGGAGCGTATCGCCCGCTTTTACATTGAAGCGTCCGTCGTTGTTCGTTCCTGCGGTCAGGCCAAAGATCGTTCCGAGTTTCTTCGTGAAGATTCCTGTGTTGACTCCCGTTTCCGTGATGGTGAACGATTCAACTTCACCGGTGGCGATGCTGCTGTCTTTCACCGTGTATGTTTCAGCGAGTGCGATATTTCTGTTCAGGTCCGCGTCCGTGATGGTGATCAGTACGGAATCCGCAGGAATGATCGGTGTTGTTGCACTGATGGTCGCAGTCGTTCCGCCGTTCACCCGCGTAAAGGCAGTAAGTGTAGCGGAGCCGCCGTTCAACTGCAGCGTATCGCGATAGGTCACGCGGAGTGTATCACCGGATTTCACATTGAATCGTCCGTCGTTATTCGTGCCGGCGGTCAGACCGAACACCGTTCCAAGCTTCTTGGTGAAGATGCCGGTGTTGGCTCCTGTTTCCGTGATGGTGAACGATTCCACTTCACCGGTAGCGATGCTGCTGTCTTTCACCGTATAGGTTTCAGCAAGAGCGATATTTCTGTTCAGATCCGCATCCGTGATCGTGATGAGGACGGAATCTGCCGGGAAGATCGGGGTCGTTGCACTTATGGTCGCTGTTGTTCCGCCGTTCACTCGGGTGAACGCAGTGAGTGTCGCGCTTCCGCCGTTGGACTGAAGTGTATCGCGGTAAGTTACGCGGAGCGTATCGCCGGCTTTCACATTGAAACGTCCGTCGTTGTTCGTCCCTGCGGTCAATCCGAAGACTGTTCCGAGTTTCTTCGTGAAGATACCGGTGTTGACTCCCGTTTCCGTTATGGTGAACGATTCCACTTCGCCGGTAGCTACGGAACTGTCTTTCACTGTATAGGTCTCGATCGATGCGATATTCCTGTTCAGATCAGCATCCGTGATCGTAATGAGAACGGAATCCGCCGGGAAGATCGGGGTCGTTGCAGAGATCGTTGCATTTGTTCCGCCGTTCACCCGCGTGAATGCAGTGAGTGTGGCGCTTCCGCCGTTGGACTGGAGTGTATCACGATATGTTACACGGAGCGTATCGGTCGCTTTCACATTGAAGATGCCGTCATTGTTCGTCCCGGCAGTAAGACCGAATACTGTAGCGATTTTCTTGGTGAAAATGCCGGTGTTCACACCTGTTTCGGTGATGGTGAAGGATTCGACTTCACCGGTCGCAATGCTGCTGTCTTTTACCGTGTAGGTTTCAGCAAGTGCGATATTCCTGTTCAGGTCCGCATCAGTAATGGTGATCAGCACGGAGTCTGCAGGAATGATCGGCGTTGTAGCACTGATCGTTGCCGTCGTTCCGCCGTTCACTCTTGTAAATGCTGTAAGCGTTGCAGCTCCGCCGTTCAATTGCAGAGAGTCGCGATACGTTACTCGGAGAGTATCTCCCGCTTTTACATTGAATCGTCCGTCATTATTTGTTCCTGCCGTAAGACCAAAGATGGTTGCGATCTTCTTCGTGAAGATTCCGGTGTTGACGCCTGTTTCCGTGATGGTGAAGGATTCGACTTCACCGGTCGCGATGCTGCTGTCTTTTACTGTGTACGTTTCCGCCAGTGCGATATTTCTGTTCAGGTCCGCGTCGGTGATGGTGATCAGCACGGAGTCCACAGGAATGATCGGTGTTGTAGCAGTGATCGTAGCTGTTGTTCCGCCGTTCACTCGCGTGAATGCGGTGAGCGTTGCAGCTCCGCCGTTCAATTGCAGAGAGTCGCGATACGTTACTCGGAGAGTATCTCCCGCTTTTACATTGAATCGTCCGTCATTATTTGTTCCTGCCGTAAGACCAAAGATGGTTGCGATCTTCTTCGTGAAGATTCCGGTGTTTACTCCTGTTTCTGTGATCGTGAAGGATTCAACTTCTCCGGTGGTGACGCTGCTGTCTTTCACTGTGTATGTTTCCGCCACAGCGATATTTCTGTTCAGGTCCGCATCAGTGATAGTGATCAGCACAGAGTCTGCGGGATAGATCGGTGTCGCAGCGGTCAATGTAGCAGTCGTTCCGCCGTTCACACGGGTGATGGCGGTAATCGTAGCTGCTCCGCCGTTCAGCTGCAGAGAGTCGCGGTATGTTACGCGAAGCGTATCGTTCGCTTTCACATTGAAGATGCCGTCATTGTTCGTCCCGGCCGTCAGACCGAAGACCGTCGCAAGTTTCTTTGTGAATATTCCGGTATTGACGCCTGTCTCCGTGATCGTGAATGATTCAACTTCACCGGTTGAGATGCTGCTGTCTTTTACCGTATAGGTCTCGATCGATGCGATGTTCCTGTTCAGGTCTGCATCGGTGATCGTGATCAGAACTGAATCCGTCGGAATGATCGGAGTCGTTGAGGTCACTGTTGCTGTCGCTCCGCCGTTCACTCGGGTGAATGCCGTGAGCGTGGCAGTTCCGCCGTTCGTCTGAAGCGTATCGCGGTACGTAACACGGAGAGTATCCGTTGCTTTTACATTGAATATTCCGTCATTATTCGTCCCGGCGGTCAGACCAAATACCGTTCTGAGCCACTTGGTGAAAATACCGCTGTTCACTGCCGTCTCGGTGATGGTGAACGATTCCACTTCTCCCGTTGCAATACTGCTGTCTTTCACCGTATACATTTGAATAGTGGTGGAATCCCTGTTCAGGTCCGCATCGGTGATCGTTATTAATATAGAGTCTGCCGGGAAGATCGGTGTTGTTGCGGCTACAACGGCCGTTGTTCCGCCGTTCACTCTGGTGAATGAGGTCAAAGTTGCGCTTCCGCCGTTCGCCTGGAGCGTATCCCGGTAGGTTACACGGAGCGTATCAGTTGCTTTTACATTGAAGCGTCCGTCGTTATTCGTTCCAGCAGTGAGACCAAAGACTGTCCCGAGCTTTTTGGTGAATATACCGGTGTTGACACCTGTTTCTGTGATCGTGAACGATTCCACTTCTCCGGTAGCAATGCTGCTGTCTTTCACTGTGTAGGTCTGCACCGAGGTCGTATCACGGTTCAAGTCATTATCCGTGATCGTTATTAAAATAGAATCACCCGGGATGATCGGAGTCGCAGCAGTCAACAACGCAGTCACACCGCCGCGGACGATCGTCAGTGCCGTAATGGTGCCACCGGGACCGCCGTTCGTCAGCATTGTATCTCGATAGGAGGCTCGCAGTGTATCGCCGGTCTTTACATTGAACCGGCCGTCGTTGTTCGTTCCTGCCGTAAGACCAAAAATTGTCCCGATCTTTTTTGTGAAGATGCCGGTGTTGGCACCGGTTTCCGTAATAGTGAAGGATTCCACCTCGCCGGTAGAGATGCTGCTGTCTTTCACTGTATAGGTCTCAACCGAAGTGATATTTCTGTTCAGGTCTGCATCTGTCACCGTGATCGTAACAGAATCACCGGGTATGATGGGAGACGTGGCGGAAATTGAAGCGGTAGCTCCGCCGATCACACGCGTTACGGCGTTCATGATCCCGCCGGGTCCGCCGTTCGTCAGCAGCGTATCGTAATAGGAGAACCGGAGCGAATCCCCCGCTTTCACATTGAAGATGCCGTCGTTGCTGGTGGAATCCGTTGTGCGGAACTGTGTTGGAATTTTCTTCGTGAAAATACCGGTGTTCACGCCGGTTTCTGTCACCGTGAAGTATTCTACTTCTCTTGTCGTAACGCTGCTGTCGCGGACGGTATACGATTGAACGGAGGTAGTATCCCTGTTCAGGTCATTGTCTGTAATAGAGACAAGAACCGAATCTCCGGGATATATAATAGAGGAGGCGCTAATGGTAGCTGTCACACCGCCACGCACATACGTCTTCCATGTTTTCAAACCACCGTTGGAGCCGTTCACAACCACTGTATCGTAGTATTTCAGAGTAACGGTATCCCCTTTTTGCACGGCAAATGAGCCGTTATTGTTGCCGTTGGATACCGTTCCGAAGACAGTGGAGACGCTTGAGGTAAAGATACCGGTATTCAAGCCGGTCTCAGTGAACAGAAGATTCTCGATCTCACCCGTCGCCTGGTTGCTATCGCGCAGCGTGTACGTTTCCGCCAAAAGTCTGTTACGGTTTAGGTCGGAATCATTCACCGTATATGTGATCGTCTGAGTAGGAAGGATGATGGATGTCCCGCTGAGCACCGCGGCATGACCATTCAACACCTTAGTATAGAAGACCCTCCATGAGTTCGCATTACCAGCCGAATCCGCAACATCATTATATGTTACACGGATGCTGTCACCCGGTCTCACATAGATCGTATCATCTAAGTTTGCTCCAGCAGTCAGATTGTATCGGGTCCTGACCATTCCGGTGAACAATCCGCTGTTGGCAGCGGATTCAAGCATCCACGCAGAATCTCTTTCTGAGGAAACTCTATTGGTGTCAAACAATGTCAGCCCCTGGGGGGTCGCATTGTTTGTGTTCAGGTCCGCATCATACAGGGAATAATAGATAGGATCACCCGGCAGGATATACCGTGTGCCGGTGATCCATCCGGTAAATGTGTTCGATTTGCGATAGACATGGATCGAAGAATCTCTCCGTCCCTGGTCATTGGTCGCAAATGCCCGGTTGGTGACGAAATTGCCGTCCGCCAGTGTACCGGAGATTCTCGTCTTGAACCGAACAGTATCGCTTTCACCGGGCGCGATTGTGCCGAGCGTCCATGTTAGGATCGTGTCGCGGTCACCCACATTCGGACCCCGGGTAAGCACAGCCGCCGGGACAGTTCCGGACGTGATATAGAACGGATTGTTAGCCGTTGTACCGGAAGGTTCAGGAATCGTATCGACCACGATCGTGTTCGTGGAGGTTGCCGACATGCTTGCATTCGTAACAACAATGTAATATTGAACGGTATCACCGGCTCCGGTACCGGTGCCGGGAGGATATTGGAATTTACTGACTGTCAGCGGCGGCGCATTTACCGGAACGAACGACGCAGTTACTCGCTGATCAATGGTGGCGGCTCTAACCCGCGCCACGTTCGTCACTGTCGCTCCGCCTAAGATAGAGGAGTCAACCACCGCACGGAATGTGAAATTCGTACTGCCGCTGACATTCAACGGTCCGGCATAATTATTATAGGTGATCACCTGACCGGTGGAAGACGTTCCTGTATAAGTTGCCGATGGTGAGAAACTGCCGGGGACAACACTCATGGACGCCGGCAGTGAGTCGATTACCGAGATATTGGTCGCAGGATAATTCCCGGAATTGGCAACACCGATCGTATACAATAGAGTGTCACCGGGACGGACAGAACCGCCGTTCAGGTCACTGTAGCTTTTGGTTGATGTCAAAAAGATCGGGGTCAGGATCGTAAACGAATCCGTGTTGGCATTATTCCACGGCTTCCGGTCGAACTGCGGACTGCTCGCATAGGATGTATTGTATTGCGTCGGATAACTTGCCGCAGTTAAATACGCAGTTACAGTGATCGCGGAACTCCATCCCGGAGGATGCACTCCCGCGTGTGTCCATTTGTATTTCGGACGCGCTGAACTGTCGATCGTCCAGCCGGAGAATGAACTCGACACGAATGTGAGGCCGGTCCGCAGACTGTCAAACAACGTGATCGTTCCGGTCGTGTCGGGACCGTTATTGTACGTTGTGATCGTATACGTGACATTATTGCCGGCGACAATGCTGCCGCCCGAATGCGTCTTCACTGTCTGGATGTCGGAGTTTGCCGTGTCCGCAATGGAGATGATCTCGGACATGAGGATCACAAGATCGCCGCCCGAGGAATAATCCGATGTCGCTTGTGTGTCCGCTGGAGAGAGGTACGAAGTGATATCGTAGGAATCGATATCCACACCGAACGTGCTGTCCACCGTGAACATATTGCTCATCGAACCGAACTGATTGTTCACCGGATTGTCTGCATCGGTCAATGATGTTCCGTTGAACTTCACTTCTTCATTATATCCGCCGGATGATGTGGAGTTTTCCTTGTCGCCTTCAAACGTTATATGCGTCATCTTTCCCGAAACAAGTGCATACGGAACGTAGAAATTGTTCGGAGTGACAGTGATCTGCGAACCTTTGAAGATCTGGAAGCCGTCATAGATATTGACCGACTTTTTTACCTCACTGCTTAACGAATAGACAACGACCATCGCCCAGCCCGAAACCGCAGCCTGACTTGAAGAATAGATACCGGTGTTGTCGATCGTCAGATCACCGAACGTGAATGTGGTATTGTTCGGTGTTGATTGGACGAACGAAGTGACATCGGCAAATCCTCCGAACCAGTACCGCCATCCGCCGTTGTTATTTTGTTCAGTGAATGTTCTTGTTGCAGAGACCGATGAACTGCCGTACGGAGTCGTAAGAGTGACAGCATTATCCGCCGATGCACCCGAACCTGCCCAGTATAAATATGCACCGACGACACTCGCACCGGAAGGGATGGAAAGTTTGCTTGTATCCGTAGATCGCAATGCTGTCGGGTCGACCGTATTTCCTGAAGTTCGCAGCGAACCGCCGATGACGGTATAATTCACTTTGCCGGCAAAATTATTATACAGCGTGATCGGTGTCTGCGCGTTCGCTACCGAAGTGCAGAACATTGCGGCGAGATAAATGAGTCCGATGAACGCTGCAGTGCGTTTGCCGAAGAGAATATTTTTTATGGTGTGGTAAAAACTCATGATATGAGATTTATTTAACTGCAGATACTTTGGTACGCATCATCGAACCGATCGATAATGAGTTGGTCTCTTTGTCTAAAAATTTCATGGAAACATTATACTGCTGAGCAAAATCGGATAAGTGGATGATGGAAAAATATTTTTTCCCGTCCTGCATGTAAATGCATTTCAACTTTCCCGATTCAACCCAGCGGTCGATCGATGCCGAGTTGATACCAAGCAGTGCTGCTATTTGACTAACAGAGTATAATGTCTCTTGATTATTCATAAGCTCATTTGTATAAAATCGTTGCCAATTATGGTCTACACTTTTTGCACGATAGAAAATCGCGATAAGTCATTGAAAAATAAAGGGTTGTTAGCCATTTCTAATATGTATTAAAAAACTCTAATAATTTAAACCAAATTGTCTCTTTTCATGGGTTACAATTGTTTTATCATTAGAGTCTTATAATAAATTACATTTGGATTGATAAAGATTTTAATGTGCTCTATATTGACTCATTAGGAATAAACCAAAAAAAATTATGGAAAAAAAACGTCGTAAATCGGTTACAACTTCTGAACAGGATGAGACTGTCTCTAATCTCCCGGCGAAGCAATCTAAGGCTGAAGTCTTCCTCAGGGGGGTGTTAGACCAGAAATTTAACGAGTTTGGACTCGCCCTTCGGGATGAGTTTGACCGGCAGGTCATGACAGGCAATTCTGAACTGCGGGATGCAATTTTTAGGGAAAGAAATGACAGAAAGCGTTCAAATCGCCTAATATTAGGCTTTTTGTCATTCGTCGTCGTTCTATTGATCGGAAATATCATCTTTGTAATGAATACGACGGAATCAACTGTAAAATCTGCCGTTTCAAAAGAATTCTCTCATTTTGAACTGAAAAGTAAAGAGAACACCTCTCAGCTCTTTAATCCAATTCGCCAATCCATGGAGCGAAATCTTAACCAGGTGACTTCAGAATTAGCTTTGAGCCGCGGTTATATCGATGTTTTTGCTTTGGAAGGTCTGGCAAGGAACGGTTCCCGAAGTGCTTTTGAGGAATTAGTGAAGACTGTCAATCGCGGGGGCGGAAAAGGGAATTTTGCCTCGGCAAAGCTGAAAGAATTGAAAGAATACTATTCTTTACTGAGCGAACCTAAACGCCAAAATTTGACCCTTGGCTCTCTTTCGATCTCAAAAGGTGGTGCCAACACAACCACGGAATCCCTGTCTGCGGTTGAACTGATCTATATTTTGAACTCTCCGGGTGCAACACTCCCTCAGATACATCAGATCATGACCTTGTTATGGGACCAGGATCTTACCAAGGACCATGAGACCGAGTTGTGGAGCATTCTCCAGAATTCCCAGAATCTTCCGGCGGCAATTGCAACATGCTCTTTGCTGCAGAAGAACTTCGGGAACCGCGGTTCATTGTATGATTTTGCAAAATGGAAATCATTCCTCGAATCAAGGATGTAACCGCTATCAGGTTGTATTCAAAATCGCATTGAAGTATATTGATAAAGTCCCTGTTCTGTATTCGGCAGGGATTTTTGACGATAACAACATTCAATGACCTTTCTTAATCCTTTCGTACTGTTCGGTCTCGCCGCGGCTTCGATCCCGATACTCATTCATCTGTTCAACATCCGCAAACTCCGCACCATCGAGTTCAGCACACTCACCTTTTTAAAAGAGTTGAACAAGAATAAGATCCGGAAGATCAAGATCCGCCAATGGCTCCTGCTTGCATTGCGCACTCTGCTCATTCTCCTCATCGTGCTCGCATTCTCCCGTCCGGCATTGAAGGGGACGTTCGGAATGACCGGGACTAGAGCATCATCCACAATTGTGATCCTGTTCGATAATTCTCCCAGCATGTCCCTCGGCAATGAACGGGGAAAATTCCTCGCCCAGGCTCAATCTCGCGCGCTTCAGATCGTTTCTCTCCTCCAGCCGGATGACGAGGTCTATTTTCTGCGGCTGAATGATCTGCCGAAACAAACAACGGAACAGCCGGTCCGCGACAGAACCATCGTGGAACGGCTGATCAATGAAACAGAGATCGGATATTCCTATCGGACGATCGAAGATGGACTCCGCGTTACGGCCGGGATATTGCAACACTCGAAGAATTTCAACAAAGAAATCTACGTCCTTACAGACGGACAATCTGTATCCTTCGCAGCGGCGGGAAGCAAGACCTCCACGGAGCAACTGTTCGCACCGAATGTAAAATTGTTCTTTTCGCAATTCTCAACCAAAGCTGCGGAGAATGTTTCCGTGGAGAATGTCTCTGTGCCTCCCTCACTTCTTCATGTCGGCAAACCGTTCACCGTCAATGCGGTCATCAGGAATCATGGTGCATCTGCGGTCGTGAATCATCTTGCCACGATATCGTTCGACGGACAGCGCGTGATGCAGAAGAGCATCTCACTGAGCGGCGGCGAGACCGGCACAATTGAATTCACCATCACACCGAAACGGAGCGGTCCTATATTCGGCACGCTCGAACTGGAGAATGATCAGTTCGAACCGGACGACCGTTTTCTTTTTACGGTGAACATTCCTGCAAAGATCGATGTCGCCGTCATCGCTTCCGATGAACGCTACTCTCGATTCGTCCTCGCTGCAATGAACGCGGCGGCCGCGGTCAATCCGCTGTCTCCGGTTAATGCAACAACTCTTGCACCGTCGCGCATCTCTTCCGCCGCTTTGTCGCAGAACGATGTGGCGGTCATGACCGGCGTGAACACTCTCTCATCGTCCCAGCAGGACGCTCTGCTGCAGTTCGTCAGGAACGGCGGTTCGCTCTTGTTTTTTCCGTCAGCAGACACGACTTCCGCATCCTACAACTATTTGAGTCCTATGGGACTTACAGATTTTTTTGTCAGCCATTCTCCGGCGACATTCGACAAACTGGACCTTCAGTATCCGCTCTTCAACGGAATGTTCGATCAGAACCAGAGCAAAACGAAGATCAATATTGAATCTCCAACTGTATCCACATCGCTGCATCTTCGTTCCGAAACCGCGCTCCGCTCCATCATCACCTTGTCCAATGGAAGATCATTCCTGTGGATGATGAAGTTTGGACGAGGGAAGATCCTCGGCTCGGCAGTTCCAGCCGTGAATGAGTGGTCCGATTTTCCCGTGAAAGGGATCTTCGTTCCGCTCATCTATCAATCCATTCTGTATCTCTCATCTCCGGTCAACACAGAGTCAGAACATCCTCTCTTCGTCGGTGAACGGATCGAATTCTCATCGGCGCAGATGGATCGAAGGAGAGCACTCTCTTCTTCTGCCGTGCATGTTCATGATCCTGCCGGCAGGACCATTCCGCTGCAGTCATTCAATAAGACCACCGGCGACGGAATTTCTGAGACGACCTTCCTCTTCGAAGACCAGCGTGCTCCCGGTATCTACTCCGTTGCAGTGGAGAATGACACGCTGCTGCAGCTTCCGGTGAATGTGCGCAGAGAAGAATCGGATGTTTCGCTGATCGCAAAGAATACCGTCGCTGATCATGTGGTGGCAATGGGAATTGAAGGATCATCCTTCATCGATGTATCACCTGAATCCGATGTTGCTGCGATCGTTTCGCAGAGCAGATTCGGGATCGAGTTATGGAAGTATTTTCTTTTGGCGGCACTTTTTGTCGGACTGATTGAAATGTTCGTCGCCCGCGAACCGAAACAGCAATAAGTGGTGGAACTAAGAATAATGAATATTTTGTGTATCGTATCTTTCTTCAAATTTTGTGCCTTCGTGCCTTAGTGGCAGGAAGTGATATTGTCTTTTTTAAGTACACTGAGTTATTACGTTTTAAGAATTTTCTCCTGCTGACAACAGCAGAGATCGGAACCTATGATAGATCTGGTAAAAGAAAAACGGGAACGCGCCATCGTCGTCGGCGTCGCCACTCGTGAAACAACAAAACAGCAGGAAGAGGAATATCTCGAAGAGCTGATCCTGCTGGCGGATACTGCCGGTGCGGATGTGTTGCACACGATCCTTCAGGTGAAGGACCGGTTCGATTCCGCCTATTACATCGGCAAGGGGAAAGTGGAACAACTCGCGCAGATGTGCAAGGATGACGACATCTCGTTGGTGATCTTCGATGATGATCTCTCTCCCGCACAAGTAAGGAATCTCGAAGAATCCATCGAACGGAAGATCCTCGACCGCAGCGGACTCATCCTGGATATCTTCGCATCGCGAGCAAAGACGAATGAAGCGAAGACGCAGGTAGAGCTCGCTCAGTTGAATTATCTCCTTCCGCGTCTTACCCGCATGTGGACGCATTTGTCCAAACAGTACGGCGGTATCGGCACGAAAGGTCCCGGCGAAACGCAGATCGAAACGGACCGCCGGATGATCCGCGAGAAGATCTCATCCTTGAAAGAGAAACTGATCAAGATCGCAACGCAGCGGAGCACGCAGCGCAAAGGACGCAAGGAGTACTACAACATCTCTCTTGTCGGCTATACGAACGTCGGCAAGTCCACACTGCTCAACACCCTTTCCGACTCCAAAGTATTCGTCGAGAACCGTCTCTTCGCAACACTCGATCCGACCACGCGTCTCGTCGCGCTCGATCATGCAACGAGCGCAATGGTCACAGACACTGTCGGATTCATCCGCAAACTTCCGCATCATCTTGTTGCGTCATTCAAGAGTACACTCGAAGAAGTGGTCGAAGCAGATATTCTGCTTCATGTGATCGACCTTTCCCATCCGCAGATGGAGGAACAGATCGAGGTCGTGAAGAATACTATCGCCGATCTCGGCGCTGCGAACAAGACCGTCGTCTATGTCTTCAATAAGGTCGATTCCGTTGAGGACCGAACCATCATCAAAAGCCTACAGGCGAAGTATGAGCCGTCCGTCTTCATCTCAGCTCACCGCGGTATCAACATCCTCGGACTGAAGGACCTGCTCATCTCCATGATCCACAGTTCCTTCACCGAGATGACATTCACCATCACCAATTCGGATTACAAGACGATCTCGCTCCTGCACGATCTTACCGAGATCACCGAGCAGAAGTATGATGAGAATGATATCATTATCACGGCGAAAGTGAGCAACAAGACAAAAGAGCGTGTCGAAAAAATAATCGCGTCACTAAAGAAAGATGAATAATAACGGGCGGTGAAAAAATTCTAAAAAGAATGTAGATTTTCTGCTCACATTTTTTTATTTTATACACGCATTGCCCTATCGTCTAACGGCTAAGACAGCAGACTCTGACTCTGCTTATCGAGGTTCGAATCCTTGTGGGGCAGCAACCGATCCCTTCCCGACCACCGTCCGGAAGGGATTTTTTATTATACTCGGTCATCTAACAATATTTAACTCCTCCAAAGTCGCTATACCGTAAAAATATTGACAATTGTAACCTTTTGCGACTTTGCGTCTTTGCGAGCAATGATTTTTCACGTATTCATAACTGATTTTTTCCGGCAGCCATTGTTACCCATCACAGTTGACAAATTTAATTTCCTCTTGACTAATTGACGTATTGA
>JBMOHT010000092.1:0-14193 GCA_049317705.1 Bacteroidota bacterium
GACTCGCCGAATGGGGTGTGACGGGGAATTTCAATTTTTCACTCAGCGGACCGACACAATTCCCGAACGTGCTTGTTGAAGTGGCTTTCCTTTCCAATCCGGAAGATGAGATGAAGTTGATGGATCCCGAATTTCACAAGAAGGCGGCGGGAAAGATCATTGACGGTCTGGAAGAATTCGTCAGAACGTACGCAAAGCCATAGTAATAACTTTGCAAATTCTCCGCAATAATTTTATTGGAATTAGCAAATTGCCACGAAAGCACTAAAGCACAAAATCCCACAAAAGTTAAAAAAATATTTTGTGGGCTATTTTTCTTAACAAATTCGTGTCTTTGAGGCGGAGAGATAATTTGCTTTTCCATGCACTGATTTTTTACTTTTCACAAAAACATCAATTATGAAACTAACACTGACCGGAAACTCCCTCACCATCAGCGATATCTATTCCGCTGCGACCGATCTGAAGCAAACGATCGCATTGGCTCCCGCTGCAAAAAAAGCAATGCAGCGTTCCCGTTCACTGGTGGAAGAATGGCTCAGGAATGATGAAGTGATCTACGGCGTCACCACCGGATTCGGAGAATTCGCGAATGTCCGTATCCCGTTCGATAAGATCGAACTGCTGCAGAGAAATCTCATTGTGAGTCACGCTGCCGGTGCCGGAGAACCGCTGCCGTATGAAGTGGTCCGCGCCATGATGATCCTCCGTATCAATGCACTGGCGAAAGGATTCTCAGGAATCCGTCCCGAAACGGTCGAGTTCATTGTAAAATTCTTCAATGCAGGACTCATCCCAGTCGTCCCATCGCAGGGCTCTGTCGGCTCCAGCGGCGATCTAGTGCAGCTCGCTCATCTTGTCCTGACGATGATGGGACACGGAACGATCTATGATTCAAAGTCGAAAAAGACCGGATCGTCTCTCAAACTTCTGAAAAAATATTCATTGAATCCTCTTCGGTTAACAGCAAAAGAAGGGCTCGCGCTCATCAACGGCACACAGATGATGACCGCATTTGCATCCCTCATCATCCATGAGTCGCTGCAGCTGATGAAACTCGCCGATATATCCTGCGCATTGAGTGTTGAAGCGTTGAAAGGAACCGACACGGCATTCGACGAACGCATCCACAAACTTCGTCCGTACAAAGGCCAGCTCTCTGCTGCGTCGAATCTTCGCAGACTGATGAAGTCCAGCGAGATCCGCGAATCACACCGCCATCACGACGACCGTGTACAGGATGCGTATTCTCTCCGCTGCGCACCGCAGGTGCACGGCGCATCGCGCGATGCTTTGGAATATGTCGCGTCGAAAGTGGAGATCGAGATCAACTCCGCGAATGATAATCCGCTCATCTTCCCGAATGAGAAGCAGCATCTTGAAGGGGGAAATTTTCACGGACAGCCGATGGCACTCGCCATGGACTTTGCCGGCATTGCTCTTGCCGAACTCGCGAATATTTCCGAACGACGGACCGAACGGATGGTGAACGGTGCACTCAGCCGGCTTCCCCGATTCCTTACTGCGAACGGCGGACTCAATTCCGGATTGATGATCGCACAATATACGGCCGCTTCGCTGGTCTCTGAGAATAAAGTCCTCGCGCATCCCGCCAGTGTTGATTCCATTCCAACATCGGCAAATCAGGAAGATCATAACTCCATGGGCTCCATCGCCGCACAGAAATGCTGGCGCATCCTAAAGAACGCACAGACGGTGATCTCCATTGAGATGATGACCGCTGCACAAGGTGTCGATTTTCACGCACCTTTAAAATGCGGGAAAGGAACGGATGCCGCTTACAGAACGATACGAAAAGTGATCCCTCATTTAGAGGAAGACAGGATCCTGCATGATGATATTCAGAAATCGCTGGAATTATTGAAGAGCGGAGCAATTCTTGAGAAGGTGGAGAAAGCTGTCGGGACTCTTGCGTAAGCTGAAGATGCTCCGCGCCACACCTGCCTGACGGCAGGCAGGGAGTTAACAAAGTAGTAACAAGATATTGTACACCTCACAGGTCTTAAAGACCTGTGAGGTGTTTTTTTTAGTGGTAGTTATATCCCGGATAAAGAAGATTCACCGCAATCAAATGCATGGGACTGTAAATATAGCCGAACACTTTCCACGCGATGAACAGTCCGAAAAATCCTGCAGGCGAATTATAAAGGAATGTCAGGTACTTCTGTGCCGTCTCGTGCGACATGAAGAACGGGATGATACCGCTTCCGTCCAACGGCGGCACAGGCAGAAGATTGAAGAGGAACAACAACAGATTCAGCGAAAAGAAGAGACTCAAGAACGATGCTGCAAATTCCATATTCCCCGGCTCGGTCGCCTCAACAATGTGCGAGAACGTCAGACTGTCCGGCGGGAACAACACGTTCGATGCTATCCCGATCCTGATCAACACAACTGCGAGCAATACAAGCAGCAGATTCGCCATCGGTCCCGCCAGAGACATCATCGCCGAACGCTTGGGATACGATAACGCCCATTCCTTATTGTACGGCACACTTGCCCATCCCATCATCCATCCGCCGAGCAGAAAAGAAATGATCGGCAGTGCGACCATACCGATCGGTTCCCGACGTATATGCGGGATCGGATCGAGAGTGACCTGTCCCCCTTCATACGCAGTGCTGTCGCCGAGTCTCCATGCAGCAAGAGCATGTGATGCCTCGTGAAGAGTGGTCGAGAAAAGGAATACCACATACCATTGAATTCCGGTGACGAATGTTTCCATAATCGAATTACATTTGTTGTTGTCAGGTGAAGTGTCAATGTAGAAGAAGATTCTTTGCAGAACAACTCATAATTTGAGCGAATATTTAGAACGAAAGAAAAGCAGGTTTTCCGTATATTGAAGACCAATGAAACCAACAATTGAGATCATGTCCCCCGCCGGCTCGTGGGAAGCGCTCTCCGCAGCCCTCCACGCCGGTGCGGATTCCGTCTATTTCGGCGTTGAACAGCTGAATATGCGCGCAAAATCCTCGAATAATTTCACGGTCGAGGATCTGCCGAAGATCGTTGAACTCTGCCGTCAGCATAACGCTAAATCGTACATCACGCTGAATACGATCATGTATGACCATGATCTTCAGCTGATGAGAAGCATTGTTGATGCGGCGAAAGCAAGCGGTATCACCGCCGTGATCGCTTCGGACCATGCCGTGCTGATGTATGCAAAGAAGCAAGCAATGGAGATCCACATCTCCACTCAGACGAACATCACGAATATTGAAACGATCGAATTCTTTTCCGCCTATGCGGATGTTGTTGTCCTTTCCCGCGAACTTTCCCTGTCGCAGGTATCGGATATCGTCAAAGAGATCCGCCGCAGAAACATCTGCGGACCATCCGGCAAACTCATCCAGGTAGAGATCTTTGCACACGGCGCACTCTGCATGGCGGTCTCCGGAAAATGTTATCTGAGTCTGCACACACATTTCTCATCCGCGAACCGAGGCGCGTGCATTCAGAACTGCCGCAGGGATTATGTTGTGACGGACAAAGCGACCGGATATGAACTGGAGATCGACAACGAATACATCATGTCTGCCAAGGACCTTTGCACGATCAATTTCCTTGATAAGATCATTGCGGCGGGAGTCGAAGTTCTGAAGATCGAAGGACGCGGCCGTTCCGCAGAATACGTACACACCACTACCACATGTTACAAGGAAGCGGTCTCATCGATCGCCGACGGAACATATTCCGATGAAAAAGTGCAACGCTGGATGACCGAACTTTCCACCGTGTTCAACCGCGGATTCTGGGACGGATATTATCTCGGTAGGACGATCGGCGAATGGACCAATTCAGATGAATCCCTCGCCACCAAACGAAAAGTGTATCTCGGCAAAGGGGTGAATTATTTTGCGAAACAGAAGATCGCTCACTTCATGATCGAATCCAATCAGCTTAATGTCGGGGATGAGATCATCATCACCGGACCGACAACAGGATATGTTCATGCAGTTGTTTCCGAGCTCCGTGTGAATGATGTTTACGCTCAGAAGGCCGGCAAAGGAGACAGCATCACCATTCCGCTTGAAGAGATGATCCGACCTTCCGACTCGATCTATAAACTGGTGGAAACCCGCACCGCGAACTCAACAGCATCCGAATGATCCGCATCATCCATTTCAGAGAAAAGTGCATCGGATGCAATGCCTGCGTAGAACTCTCTCCCGACCGGTGGAGAATGTCCAAAAAGGACGGCAAAAGCGTCCTTCTTGAAGCTGATGAAAATAACGGTGTTTTTACCGCTATTGTGGGAGATGATGAATTCAAAGCCAACCAATCCGCCGCACGTACCTGCCCTACCAATGTGATAAAGGTAGAAAAGATGGTAAGAAAATCGTAGATTGTATAAATTTATCAAAGGGAACTATGAAACTCTCAAAAGAATTCATCCGAACCATCCCCAAAGTACTGCTGCACGACCATCTTGACGGCGGTGTCCGTCCTCAAACCGTCATCGACCTCGCAAAAGAACAGGGCTACGATAAACTTCCGACCAGCGATGCTGCAGAACTCGATCAATGGTTCCAGCGCGGAGCACAGCGCGGAAGTCTTCCTCTCTTCCTTGAAGGATTCGAACACACCTGCGGCGTGATGATGACGGAAGAAGCGCTTGAGCGTGTCGCGTATGAAACGGTCGAGGATATGAAGAAGGACGGCGTCGTTTATTTTGAGACCCGTTTTGCTCCGGTGTTCCATACCGGTAAAGGACTTTCCGTTTCCCGCATCGTAAAATCCGTTCTGAAAGGACTCGAACGCGGAAAGAAGGAATTCGGCGTCCATTACGGCGTGATCATCTGCGCCATGCGTCACATGGAACCGTCAGTCTCTCTTGAAGTTGCCGAACTTGCCGTTGAGTTCCGTAATCAAGGTGTGGTCGGATTCGACCTCGCAGGCGAAGAAGGCGGATATCCGCCGAAGAAACATGTGGATGCATTCCATTACATCCAGCGCGAAAATTTCAATATCACCATCCACGCCGGCGAAGCGTTCGGAAAAGAATCCATCTGGCAGGCGATACAATGGTGCGGCGCTCACAGGATCGGCCACGGTACACGGTTGATCGAAGATATGAAAGTGAAGGACGGCGAAGTTCTTTCCATGGGAACTCTCGCACAATATGTGCTGGACAAACGTATCCCGATCGAGGTCTGTCTGACAAGCAATCTTCACACCGGCGCGGTCCGTTCGATCGAAGAGCATCCATTCCCCATCTATCATAAATACAAATTCCGACTCACGCTCAACACCGACGACAGACTGATGAGCGGCATAACTCTGACCGATGAATATTTCCTGGCTCACGACACATTCGGACTGGATCTTGCTGCTTTGGAGAAGATCACCATCAACGCCATGAAATCAGCATTCATCCCGTACAAGGACCGTATCAAGATCATCTATGATATTCTGAAACCGGGATATGCCGAAGCACGAAAGAAGATCGCCTGACCATGCAGCTCTATTTCCTCCGTCACGGCGAGGCGGGACATAACGCTCCTTCGGATTTCGAACGGGAACTGACACCGGCAGGCGAGCAATCGGCATTGAATATCGGGAAATTCTGTGCCGGTGCATCAATTCATTTTTCGCATGTCCTCACCAGTCCTCTGATCCGCACAAAACAGACAGCACGCTGTGTTATGAGCAGTCTACCGGATGTCGCCTTCGAAGAGACCGAATTCCTCACACCGGATTCCGATCCGCGGAATCTTCTTGAGCACCTTCGTTCGTTTTCTATGGATAGCCGCATCCTGCTTGTTACACATGAACCGTTCGTCAGTAACTGCATCTCGACCATCATCAGCGGAACCGAGGCGGTGAATATCGTCATGAAACCTGCCACATTCGTCTTCATTGAAACTTCCGGAGTGCCTGCCCGCGGCAACGGAAGACTCCGCTGGGTGCTTCCTCCCGGCGTCATCGAAAATTTACTCTAAAGGTCCGAGGTCCCTTCCAAGATTTCTTTTGGAATTTCTCTCAATTTTCAGTTTCTTATATCCGTTTCTTCATAAACTAAGGCAAAAAAGACTATGGCAAAGCAAAAGATCACTTCAACACTATCACTCGTGGAAGGGCTTTCCAAACTTTCGAAGAATCTCTGGTGGGCGTGGAATACGACTGCACAGTCCGTGTTCTGTGAACTCTCTCCGCAGTTGTGGGAACGGTCGAATCATAACGCATCATGGATGATGGCGGATATCACCGAGACCGAACTGAATGCACGGCTCGGAGATGCATCGTTCGCAAAGAAAGTGAGCGGCGTACTTGAAGAGTTTGATGCATATATGAATAATAAAAAGACCTGGGCCGCTTCAAAGGCAAAGGATCTGAAGAATCCCGTCGCATATTTCAGCGCCGAGTTCGGTCTGCATGAGAGCATGCGCATTTACTCCGGCGGACTCGGGATCCTTGCCGGCGATCATACGAAATCCGCCAGCGACCTCGGTGTTCCGTTCTACGGAATCTCTCTATTCTATAGAGAAGGATATTTCGAACAGCGCATTACGGTGGACGGATGGCAGCAGGAACAATACCTGCAGGTCGATCTTAAGCGTCAGCCGACGGATATCGTCACGGATAAGAACGGTCAGCCGATCGTCTGCTCAGTTTACATCGGATTCAGCACAGTCAATTTCATCGCACGACGCCTCCGCGTCGGTAGAAGCACCATCCTTCTGCTCGATACCAATCTGCCCGAGAACGAGGAACGATACCGCGATATTACAGCGCACGTTTACGGCGGCGATTCCACCACCCGTATCGCGCAGGAGATCCTGCTCGGCATCGGGGGAGTGCGGATGCTGCGCGCCATGGGGATCAAGCCGTCCGTGTTCCATATGAATGAAGGACATTCCGCGTTCCTCACGTTGGAACTGCTCCGCGAAGAGACCGTAAAAGGCGTCGCAAAAGAAAAAGCGATGCAGAACGTCATTAAACAGTGTATCTTCACCACACATACACCCGTCCCGGCTGGACATGACCGCTTCTCGAACGACCTGATGAAATTCGTCTTCGATCAGCGTGCTTCCAATTTCGGCATGACGGTGGATGAACTGATCCAATTCGGCCGCGAACATGCGGACAATCCGAACGATATCTTCTGCATGACGGTACTGGCAATGAAGATGTCGCGCACATGCAACGGCGTGAGCGAACTCCACGGAGCGGTCAGCCGCGACATGTGGCAGTTCCTCTTCCCGAAAGCAAAGAGTGCGGATGATGTTCCGATCGGTTTCGTCACCAACGGTATCCATATGGAAAGCTGGGTCACAGAAAAGACCAATACTTTCTGGGTAAACAACATCGGCACGGACTGGAATCAGCATTTCCTTGAACCGAAATTCTGGGAAAAAGCGGTCGATCCGAAGAATATCTCAGACGAAGAACTGTGGGCGCTCCGGTATTCACTCCGCCGGCAGCTGATCGAATTCGCACGTCACCGCTTACGTGAACAACATTCGCGGTACGGCACAGGCACGATCGCCCATGAGACCATCCTGAATCCCGATGCACTGACGATCTGCTTTGCACGTCGCTTCGCCACGTATAAACGCGCACCGCTGATCTTCACACATTTCGAGAAGATCCTGAATGTATTCAACACACTCGAAAAACCGGTGCAGGTGATCTTCGCCGGTAAAGCACATCCCCGCGATGACGAAGGAAAGAAGTTCATTCAACGCATTGTTGAGATCACCAAACATCCGAATCTGTTCGGCAAGGTGATCTTCCTTGAGAATTACGACATGAATCTCGCTCGGTATCTCGTTTCGGGAGCGGACGTTTGGCTGAACAATCCCCGCCGTCCTCTGGAAGCGAGCGGTACGAGCGGACAGAAAGTGACGATCAACGGAGGAATGAACTGCAGCATTATGGACGGTTGGTGGCGTGAAGGGTACGACGGCCACAACGGCTGGTCCATCGGCGGCGACGAACAGCCGGCGGATGCACATGTGCAGGATACGCAGGATTCACAGTTCCTCTATGAAGTGCTGAGTCAGCAAATCATCCCCGAGTTCTACGACCGGAATGCGAACGGCATCCCGACCAAATGGGTGAAACGGATGCGCCGGGCGATCGCAACACTCGTCCCCGCATACAACACGCACCGTATGGTTGCGGAATATGTGAAGAAGTATTATCTCTGATCCAATCAGATGTCGTCCACTTAAAAAGTGGACGACATCTCGACATTTGCATAAACAAAAAAGTCCGCCGAAAGGCGGATTTTTTTTGTTTTAAACGGCTTTGTAGGGACGGATAATTATCCGTCCCTACAAAACATATTTTTGGGAATGTTCTAAAATTTCATCCCCGCGATAATATGGAACAGGTACTGCGGCGGTGAACTTGCTGTGGATTGATAGGACGATTCACCTCGCGCTACGATCAGTTCTACGGGACCGATCATCGAATTGATCATCAATCCGATACCGGCGCCGTATTTCGGCGGAGTAGCTGTTCCGTCCAACACTTTATAGAGTTTCGGATCGCTGAAAACATTCAGATATCCTTTCACAAAGAAATTCGTCCTGAATTCATAACGGTATTCCCCGCGGCCGACGAGCAATTCTGAACCATTGATCTGCATATAATCAGCCCCGATGAATTGCCTGGGACCGCCGAAGAAGAAATTCTTAAAGAAGGGACGGTTCCCGTTCACCGACAGATACGAAGCACCGAGCATAATGGTATTGTGCTCGGATGGCGATAGGTACGAATCAAAACGGAACCAGTTCCTGGAGTAATTATATTCGGACCCAAGCTCTTTTCGGCTCAGTTCCCATTGATTGGAGATGACCGCACCGCTCCGCGGGACAAGGACATCATCCAAATAATCAAGATTGATATTCGTGAACATATACCGCAACCGGTATTGCTGATCGGGAAATCCGACAAGGGTCCTCGCCGAAACACTCATCATATCCATCACATACTCCGTTTCGATCAGCCAGGACTTTGCGATACTGAAACCGATACCGGCACTTCCCGAGACCGAACGGTCATTGAACTGATACACAAGGGTGTTATCATAGACATACAATGGAAGTTTCCGAAGACGGAATGAGAGATAGGGATAGACCGGCATATCGAGCGAACGCGCAGGATACGAGATCCTTGCCCAGCTGCGGATGAGTCCGGCAAACTCAAATTCCGATTCAAAACGGAGTCCCGTATACAAGATATTGGTCGCTCTCACACCGACCAGACCGACCAACTGATAGAATTCATCATACCGCATGCCGATATTCAATTCCTGAAATAATTTCTCTTTTACGGTTATGATCACATCGGCCGTCGTATCAGTGACCGGTTCGACGGCATATGTGACGGTGCGAAAATATCCAAGACTGTACAATTCGTTGATGTGCTGCTCCAATATTTCAGAAGAACATTTCTGACCGGATTTCAATCCGAGCAGTGTATACAGAAATGTAAAATCCATATGATCGTTCCCGACGATCTGTATCCCGTGAATGGTATATTCCGACGGGATCGTTCGGATCACCGGTGGTCGGGCGGATTCACCGCCGTAGGAAAGGATCCTGTCACGAAGCGCCGCCAGATTCTCACGCTGCCGCTCAGCCGCAACATATCCGCTGTCCATGATCCGGGCTATGGTCTCCTTATCGAAATCCGCGATGCTGTATCCGTCCAGCTGGGGAGCGATATAGATATCCGTCAATGCGATCTCTTGATTGATCTTTTGATAGCGCGGGATCGATGAAGCACGGTCGAGCACTTTGAACAATTCCGCGGCATCACTCGGAGAGAATTTGAATCCGGACACATCCACACCGATAACGATATCCGCGCCCATTGACTTCAGCACGTCCACCGGATAGTTATTCAGCAATCCTCCGTCCGACAGAAGTGAGTCACCATACGGAACAGGAGTGAACGCCGTCGGAATGGACATCGTGGCCCGCATTGCCCGGGCAAGCGGACCTTTGCTGATGACCACTTCGTTGCCCGTAACAAGATCGACACCCACGCACCGGAACGGTATGGGCAACGAATCAAGGTCCGTTACTCCTGCATAACGATCCGTCAGACGCGAGAAGAGCAGCGATATCTTTTGTCCCGCGATAGCACCGCCGGGCGGAGTGGGCGTGAAATCTTTTATGGGCAGACTGACGTAATACCGTCCCGAATATTTTTTCTCAAAGTACGGAAGGATGGACCGTTCCGGGACATCATTAAATATCTCATCCCAATTCACTTCGTTGACGATCTTCAGCAGACTGTCCGTTCTGTATCCAATGGAATAGAGACCTCCCATCAATCCCCCGAAGCTTGTTCCTGCGATATAATCAATTGGGATACCGATAGAATCGAGGACCTTCAATGCTCCGATATGCGCAAATCCGAGCGCGCCGCCGCCGGAGAGAACAAGACCGACCTTAGGACGGTGTTTTTCCTGCGAAAACGTGAGCGAACCAATAAGCAAAAGGGCCAATATGATCTTTTTCATGGTTCAATTATATCGCATTTTAACATAAAATTCTATCTGTTTCATAAAAATAGGGCTCCGTTCCTACAGTAATGTTCATAACTATTAAAGATGATCGGCAGAGCGCAAGCCGAAGATACTTCCAATCAAACAGACAAAAAGAGCTTCCACCCGGCGGAACGAATTGTACTTAGAACGCTTCAGGCGGGCATCAAAATAAGGGAAATTGAAATTTTTTCCCTCGGGATGTTGATTTCGCTCACACAATAATCAATTTTTTTGTATTTTATTCTATAAAGAAAGCCACTGATCATTCATTTATCCCTGCATTACTCTGTATGAAACAATTATTGAAAGTCGTGAAATGGACAGCGATCATAGCGGGCGTCATTGCTATTCCGATCCTCATCAAAAAGAAAATGGATGAGAGCGAAAAGAACGATGAGAACGTCCGGTACGATACCAACGACTACATTTCCGAGAGCGGATTATAACCGCTTCAAAAACACAAAAGGTCAGCATCTCTGCTGACCTTTTTTTATTCTCTTCCTCTGTGATCTCTGCTGCTGCATTGATGCTTACAGGATCTTCTCCACTTTGATCATGTTCGTTGTATTCCTCGACATCAGCGGGATCCCCGCGGTTATCACAACAAAATCCCCGGACTTCAAATATCCCATTTCCTTCAGCGTCTGATTCACCCGTGCGAATGTTGTATCGGTCTCGCCGACCTCAAAACTTTTGATCAGCAGTGAACGCACGCCCCAGATCAGATTCAATCTGCGCTGGATCCGTTCACGGTCCGCGATACCGATCACCTGAGCGGTCGGCCGATACCGCGAGATCGTCTTCACGGTTGAACCGGAGTGCGAGAAGCAGATGATCGCCGCGGCATTGATCTGTTTTGCAAGGATGCATGCAGAGCGTCCGAGCGCTTTGAACACTGCGTCATTCTCATGCCCGACCTCATCTTCCAGATACAGTTTATCCTTCGCCTCGACCTCCACACGGCGGATGATGGTATCCATCGTCTGCACAACGATCACCGGATATTTTCCGACGGATGTTTCACCGCTCAGCATCACCGCATCGGCACCGTCAAGCACGGCATTGGCAACGTCGTTCGCTTCCGCACGGGTAGGACGGGGATTCTCGATCATAGAATCGAGCATCTGTGTTGCGATGATCACCGGCTTCCCTGCTGCATTCGCTTTCTTCGCGATCATCTTCTGAGCGAGCGGAACTTCCTCTGTTTTGCACTCCACGCCCAGATCACCTCTGGCGACCATGATGCCGTCGGACTCTTCAATGATGGCGTCGATATTCTGCAGTGCTTCATCCTTTTCGATCTTGGAGATGATCGGAAGTTTCTTCCGTTTGTCGATATTCGCAATGATGAAATCGCGGAGCTGCACCACATCCTGTGCGGAACGGACGAACGACAATGCGACATAATCGATATCATTCGCGATACCGAAGATAAGATCCTCTTTATCCTTTTCCGTCAGCGAAGGTGCGCTGACGGAGACTCCCGGAAGATTGATCCCTTTATTACTCTTGAGCAATCCGCCGTACACCGTTTCGACCAGCACTTCACGGTCGGAAGATGAGATCACTTTGAACTGCAGCAAACCATCATCCATCAGGATCGTATCGCCGGGCTTCACATCCTTCGGCAGATGCTGATAGGTCGTCGACACCTTAAAATTTTCCCCCAGCATCTCATCGATGGTGATCGTGAGCCGATCGCCGTTCTTCAGTTCCATCGGTTCTTTCAGCTTGCCGGTACGGATCTTCGGTCCCTGCAGATCGAGCAGGATCGAGATCGGTTCACCGGTCGCGGCGGCGGCCTGGCGGACACGGTTCATCATCTGCAGATGGTCATCGTGAGAACCGTGAGAAAAATTCAAACGGGCGACATCCATTCCCGCTTCGATCATCTGAATGAGCGTCTCTACCGACGATGAAGCCGGACCAAGCGTGCAGACAATTTTTGTTCTTCCGAAATTTCTTTTTGCTGAAACCATAGAGCTATATTCTAATGATAATATTCATTCCATCGAATGATGGTGTCATCCGCACAGCTGTACATACGGCCGGGAACCGCGGATCGTTTAATTTTGCGGTATAAGATACAAAATTTTCTTCGATATTGAAGCGACGGCATCCTCATCCAGCGGAAGCGTATGATATTCACCGTTCTTCCACAGTGCCGTCTGATCGGAGTAATGCTCATGCAGCGGCTGTCCGGATTCGCCTGACGGAATGACCGACAATGTCGCATTCACATCGGCAAAGTCCACGATCTTTCTCATGGAAGGACCGAGCTCCATCTCATACGGTTTACCGAAATGGTACTCGCCGTTATTCACCGTTGTTCCTGAACCATTCACCTCGAACGGACCAATATTGAAGATCGGTTTCAGCACAGCAATATCGCCGAACGGATGTTTGAGTGTCAGTGTATGGAGTCTCCCCCAACGCCATTGTTTCATTTCACTTCCGAATTCTCCCTTCAATTCTTCCAGAGTTTCCTTCAAACTTTTCCGGATGATCTCATCCCGCGTCTCTACCGTATCTGCCGTTGATATGTCATCGAACCAGACATCAGCCGGATCGCTCAGCACCGCTAACGTGACCCGGTACGGTATATTTGCCAGACGGATATATTGTCTGTATAACTCTCCTCCCATCTCATCCTGATAGATATTTTTGTTCAAATGACTGAAGAATACTTCAAAGATCGTCGTGGGGACATCATCCTTTGTGAGATTGAAATTCCAATTCCGGAAATAATTCACTGCCATCTGCACGGCGGGATCGGTGATCGGCTCTCCCTGATAGGCATCAATGATGAACGGAGTCAGTTGTCGGGCAAAATGGGAATACGTATCATTCTGCAGCTTCTTGAAATCGCTGACATCGAACCGCTCTTTTGATTGAAGGACCTCGCAGATCCGTTCGATGCGTGAAGGGGGTTCCCAAAGATTGGCGATATGATAATTGACACTATTCGTCGTTTTGTTGTTCGCCGTTGCAATGAATCCTTCGGGCGGGTTGAACGAGGAGGGTAATTGCTCGAACGGAATAAAACCCTGCCATTCATTCTCGCCGGTCCATCCGACAAACGGCAGCGTGGGATTGCTGCTGTTCCGTTTCGGAAGCCGGACACCGGGATGATAACCGATATTTCCTGCAGCATCGGCATAGACAAAATTCTGTCCCGGCACCGTGAATTCACGAACGCCGTTCAGGAAACTCTGCCAACTGTCCGCCGTGTTGATGAGATAGATACCGTATAATTCATCGCTCATTTCAAATCCGGTCCATTTCATGGTAATGAAACTCGATGAAGCGAATGAAGTCAAAGGATAGATCTCATTCACCGCCGGTCCATGGATCGTTCTCCGGATGGTGAACGGTACCTCGCTCGAATCCTTCACCCAGACGGTATCATGAGTGATCTCAACATCCTTCCATTCATTTTTGTAAAGATACTTTCCGGAGTTCAATGAATCGGTCTTTTCAAAATAAAAATCTGCATCATCCGCCATCACATTGGTCAGTCCCCATGCAACATTCTTATTCTGTCCGATCACGACCATTGGTGTTCCCGGAAGCGAGACGCCGGAGACATTCACTTTCCCACCGCGAAGGTGTATCTCATACCATTTTGCGGGAAGCGATAATCCGAGATGCGGATCACT
>JBMOHT010000093.1:0-14091 GCA_049317705.1 Bacteroidota bacterium
TGACGATACAGGCATTGAAGGAATCACAGCAACAGATCAGCGAACTGTGGAACACATACTTCGCCGAGAGCACTGATCTGTTCGACACAGCAGATCCCAACACCTTCGAGAAACTTCAGGCACTCTACAAAGTGGACTTCTCAAAGATCAAGAGTGATGCCGGTACGATCATCACCGAAGAGATTCGCCGCACAGCTCGCGCCGGTAAAGGATACGAAGTGCTGCGCTCCAGACTTCTGAAGAGATCCCTCGGTGAAGCTCAAGCTCGCACACTCGCGATCACCGCGCTCGCACAGTTCGACAACGGAACGATGTTCGAGTTCGCACAGCAGGGCGGAGTGGAGAAATTCAAATACGACGGAGTGCTGCACACAAACACGCGGCCATTCTGCCGTGAGCATCTCGGAAAGAAATATACCATCGAACAGATCCGGAAGATGGACAACCTCCAGGGGATCCCGGTAGAGACAAGCTGCGGAGGATACAACTGCACACACTTCTGGACACCGGTCGTGATCGATCTGCCGAAGAAGGGAGCCCGAACAAAAAAGAAAGTTGAAAGCACAACTGCTGCAGGAACTCCGGTGAGTGATGCACTTGAGGTCATCACTCGCGGTGATCTTAAGAGAGCGATCGACAGAGGAATTAAATTCATCGACCAGGTTCATGGTGACGGAAAATTAAAATTGATCCCTGTTGAAAATCTGGTGAATGGAAAAGCATACGGTAGTTTCAATTACTACATATCATCTCGCGAAGCAATCGGAATTAAGATCAGGAAGAGTGCACCGCATATTGAGATGACGACGATCCATGAGATCGGACACTTCCTGGATCATTCCGGAATCGGAACACCGAAGATCATGTCATCATCGAGCGAAGCGATCATGGATGACTGGAGCAAAGTTGTGAAAGAGAGTGCTGCATACAAGAGACTGCTCGAAATTAAAGCACGAGGTTACATCGAGATTGAGAAGTGGGGAATGATCGAACGAGTTGAAGGAGAAAGATTTCGTGGTCATATAAATTATCTGTTGGATGAAGAGGAGCTGTGGGCAAGATCGTATGCACAATACATCGCACACAAAACAAAAGATCCTCTCCTCCGAAAGCAGCTTGATGAGATGCTGCGAGTCAAATCGGAAGAAGGGAGTCACTGGACAGATGCGGACTTCGAACCGATAGCAAATGAAATTGATAAACTATTTACAAAGATAGGATGGATCAAATGACAATATCAGAACTACAAACCGCGATTGAGAAGATCAACAACGGGAAAGAAAACGAAGTTGATCAGGATGCTGTTCGAAAAGAGATGGGAGCTCTTCAGTTGAAGCGGAGGGATGGAACGATCACGCGAGAAGAGGAGATCCTCTTCTGGATGTTCTTCGAATCATACGACCGAGCTGAAGCAGAACGATGGACCGCAATCATGCGCGGCGAACTCAAAGCCGGTAAATCAGACGATGGATATATTGATTAATTATTAGGAGAATAAAAATGAAAGCAGAGACAGTCCGCAATAAAGCAAAACGATTCATTGAAAAGGGTGAGATGAGCCAGAATGATCTTGCACGGAAGAGCAATGTTCCAACATCGACGTTCTCCGATTTTATGAAAGGGAAGAATGAGCTGAACAATCTTCAATTGAAGACTGTTCTTTCAGTTATTGATCCGCTGGCATTCAATCCAAGAGTGGTCGGAGCGAAGCACAGGACCATGTTTCTGGCGAAGGGATTCGACCAGGAAGAAATTGCGATTATAGCAGCCGAAATACGGGGGATGATAAATGTATAGGGGTCGTATGTCTCGGATGATTATGAACGCTCTCGGACAGCATAGCATTGATTCTAATATCATCACCGAGGTGTCCTAAACGGTCAAAATAAGTGGTTTTCGAGGCGAGTAGAAATACTCGCCTTTTTTATTGAAATGTCCATATTTACACAATTGTAGAAAATTATTATACGACAAGTTATAAAACCTTAAAATTTATTAAGCAAATTTAGAGAACTATTTTGGCATGATTATCGTCTTACATTAATAATATGGCCTTAAATAGCAATTGATTTCTGCGTTTTTGCGTAAATAAAGGTTGACTTTTGGAGTGTGTGCTGATATATTTATACACTGTATAACACTCCAAATCATCATGCACCCTCTGTTTAGCATCTATGGCAAAGAATAAGCCGCCTAAAGAACATAACACTGCACATTTTTTCCAAGGGTTGTTTACTGTATTTGCTACAACAATAGATAAAATAGGCTTACCAGGTTTTATTGCGACATTCTTTGCATGGTTCATGGTTGCGTATTCTACCCAAGAACAAAAATCAGTTTTTATCGATCAATTTATACTTGGGAAAGATATTCCTCAGCATGGATTAATAATTGGAATCATTGTACTAGGTGTTGCAATGTTATTTGGCCAACATGCAATATGGAAAAAAAGGGTTGAAATGTTAAATTCAAAAGTTAAGTCGCTTGAAGAGTGGAAAGAGGGTCATCAGAATGCTCAGTTAAGGAACTAACTATTGTTATATAACATAGAAACTTACAGGAGGGAAATATGCTGATACTTTGGGCCGCTTTTATCACTGCGATATATTTTATTAAATATCTACAATATGAGAATCTTAAAACTTCTTTAATGGAATTCTCTGCCCAAATCGAGGATATAAGAGACCGGTTAAGGGAATTAGCAATTAATGGAAGAGTAAATAAAAATGAACTCGCTTTTAATCATTTCGATAAATTATTGACTGCGTCTCGAAATAACCTGGAGAACTTATCAATATGGAAAGTTATTCCTTTAAGTTTTCTTCCACCGCCCCAAGAAATCGTAGATACTCATAAAAAATTTCGCCATGAATTATTAAGCGCAAAAAATAAAGATATTAATGTATTGTTTGAAGAATACTCTGAAATACTTACCGGTGTTCTTTGGTTTCGTCATCGTCTTCTTCGGGTGCTCCGATCGCTGGTGCGGATTTCATCGTCATCCGTTAAAGCGATCAGAGCATTCAGGAAGAAATGGCAAAAAGCAAAAGAGTATAACTTTGATGATTATAATCTTGATGGAAGTTATTTCATGCTAAATATAGGCGAGCATCGATAGCTTATACTTTAACAATATTTAATTTTCTCAAAAATTCATCACCGACCAGCTTTGACAATCGTCCCTTCTCTGATTCCGTGAATCCCATGAACACTCTCTTCTTCTTACTCTTACCGGCTCCGAGCACGTTGTGATACATTACGATCTTCTTCGTGTCCTCATCCTTCGGACCGAGCACTGCGCTGTTGTCGTCGGTGTTTAAGATCCCAAGGTTCCTCATCATTCGTCCGGTCCAAACCATTGAGACATGAGAGACATCCTTACCGCCGATCTCTCGCATCTGTTTGTATCCGCCTTTGATGACGATCCATGTCTGCTTTCCGTCCTTCGTGAAGACTTCCGCTCCGTTCGCAATGAGATCCTTCCGGAGCTGCTTCGTGAGTCCGGCCAGTGGTCGTGCGAATGGCTTCGTCGAATAATCCTCCGCGCCAGGAGAAGATCCCGGAAGGAATTTTCCGGAGAGAGTTCGCTCTCGGATGATTGCGAGTCCTGCGTTCGCGAGCTTCATCACGATCACGCGATCGACGATCGCATCTTTCAGGTTCTGTAGGTCAATATGGAATTCTTCAGGTGTGCTCATTGCTTCTCGTTCCACATCGGATCGATGTCGGGCAGATCAACAGTTTTATATTTCAGATCATGAGTGCAGTCTCCGAGAAATTCAATGCGTCCATCGGTGACGTAACTGTGGCATACACTATCGGGGCGGCCATTGGTGTATGACATTTTTGAAAGCATGCTCGCAATGAATGTCGGTCTCTCCATATCACCATTGAATGTCCATCGATTATCGAAGATGTGATAGTCACAGCATCCCGGACATTTAATGGCCCAGCCGAAGTGACTGCCGTCGTCATTCTTTACTTCTTTCGTTCTCATATCGTTTCCTCGCCTTGCGGTTCGGTGAATCCAATTTTTTTATACACTTCAGATCGAATGAATTTAAAGTTAGGATCAGCCGATTTCATTTCAGTGAACACGCGAGCGTTCGCTTCCGAATCTTCGATCTCATCGGTATCGAATTTAAATATCGGGAATGCATTCTTCGGTTCTCCGTAGTTCTTCAGATAATCCTGAACGATGTACTGCTCGCTGATCACATCCTGCAGCGCGATCAGATCGCTCCACATGATGTCGGCGCGAACGAAGTTGTGCACCTTCGCCGCTGCGAAGCTCCCTTTGCCCTGGACATCTGTCGTGAGCGTCTGTCCGAGAATGCTGATTGCCTGTTCTCCTTTGATCGTCTCCACGAGTTCTTTGTGAGCTGAGACGGATCCGCTTCGCATCGATTCCAGGAGCTGAAGCTTCACATCGTCGGAGAATGCAGCTCTCGAATCCGTTCCGAGTTTTTCCAGACCATCGACGACCGCGGCCACTTCCTCTTTCTGAGACCCTTTGCGGTAGGAAGCCCAGACCATCGGATCGGCGAACTTCTCATTCCCCTTGGACCAGTTGAAGTAATCATAATACTTGATCCACGAGTAGAGCAGGTTCGTCCGCATGAATGAACCGACGTATGTCTTCTCCACGCCGTCGAGCGGATTATAACGCACGACGATGTTCGTTTCCGGATCGATCGGAGTCCTCGCGAAGAACTGCGTATTGGTGTTCGTGTCCAGGAAGACAAGAGCGTCGTCATTGTCCAGGTCGAAGTCCAGTTCAGTGAGATCATAGGACCGTTTCTTCTTCACCAGCGTTTCCTTGCTGGTGTTCGCCCAGATCAGCTCGGTCGCGCTGAACCCGAACAGGCGGCCATTCATCCCGGCATTGAAGAGAGTGTTCATCTTCGTAACCTTGAAGCGGTTCTTCATCTCTGCGATCTGCTTTTCCTCTTCCGCTGAAGGAGTGATTCCTTTCGGCATCGTGATCGTATAATCGAATCCGAGCACGGCAAGCTTCCGGGTCTGAACAAGTCCCAGGAGATTAAGATCCGTCTGCAGGATCCTCTGCAGCACGCTCATGAGTGCTCGCGGATCGCGGTATCGTTTGTCGATGTTGTTCGCGCTGCGAATATACTTCCGGAGCTGTTCCAGCGTCGGAAGCTGAGAGTTCATGAGATCAGAATTTTTGTATGCCATAGTTTTATCCCTTTGTTAAAGTGCTCGGCTGATATTCTTTTTCGACACGCTGACGAATCCTGGAAGATTTCCGGCGAGGAGATTAATGTGATACTCCTGCATCAGCTCCAGTGCACAGATCAGAGTATCCGGAGCATCGTCTTTCCCTCTCGCTTTTTTTGTTTTGAATTTGAAAACCTGATCGGTGTACCGTTTCCCTTCTTCAGTCTTCCGGAAGCCAGGAGGGAAGAGGAACTTCGATGCTTTCCATTCATTCTGAGCAACACTCGAAAGATCATCGACCCGGTATTTTTTGAACTCAATGAACGGAAGAGGCATATTATGGATCTGCGAAAAGTTCAGTAGGAAATTTGTCCAGTTCGATTCCTGTGAGACACTGCCGTCGAACGCTTGAGCAATGATGCTGATCTCGCGGATCCTCTCCGCAGACCGCAGGATCAGAAAATCTTTGATGAGCTCGTTCGGATCGGAGTAACTCTTGCACCTCGCGCTCGTGATGAAATACTTCTGGTGCATGATGGAGAATGCGAGGCACGTGACGGCTGTCGTATCTCCTTTCCCTTTGAGCGAACAGTTCGGGTCCAAATATATCACTCCGCGAAGATCCGGAGGGAGCTCGGTCCATTCCCGGTAGAATGTATCCGGAAAAATGTCACCGCTCTTTTCTGTCGGCTTCCCTTGGAAGTTTCCGTCCCAGTCATGATCATCCATCGGAGCGCACATCTTCCGCATCTCCGCTTCGGACTTCGCCGGGAAGCGTTCGAACCAGATCGATCTCGAATTCCCCTTCCTGGAAGGATCCCACGCGGCATGACGGTGAAGAATGAATTCCTCGGAGAGCACTCCGCGCTCAGCTTCGGTGAACAGATAGTTCATCGCGCAATCGACCGAAAAATTATTCCCTTCCCAGAAGAGCACTCCCTTCGATGAGAGTGATGTTCTCATTTCGTTGACCATCTGAATGCGCTTCTCAATTGCATCATGCGTGAACGATGAAGTTTTATTCTCAAAGTCCGTCAGATAGATCAGATCCGGACGAAGGAAGAACGCACGCTGCTTTCCGCGAGATGACCGGTCCTCGGACAGCGCACCGATATACGTTCCGGCAGGATTCGACACTGAACGTGCGAACAGATTCTCTGACGAAGCTTCATTCCACTGCAGCTTGTAGTCGAACTTCAATCGTTCGTTTGTCTCCAGGAGGAAGAGCATATCGACGATCGCGGTCTGAGCCGGTGCAAGTGTCTCGGATCCGAAGAGCTGATAGTGTCTCTTACCGTGCAAAAAGTTGTAGAGGAATTTCTTCTTCGCCGTTCCGGTCTTACCGCTGTCACGCGGTCCGTGCATCACGTGAGCTTTCTTGTCCGTCAGATCCATCACGCGGACGATCTCTTTATGGAACCATCCGGGAGGAAAGTATTCGTCGTACATCGCTGCCGGAAAATATGTCTGGTCCCAGAAGAAGAAATCCTCATTGGACCGTTTGAGCCGGGCTTTCACCGCTTCGGCAGTGCGTTCCTTTTCCGTGAACGGAATGACGACGCGCATCTGCTCTTCGATCTCCAGGCGGAGCTTGCGCTGCTGTTCTTCTGTTGCGAGCTCAAGGTTCGACCGCTTCTGATCTTCGAGCTGCTTCAGCAGGATGTCGGATGTTGAGAACTTTTTTACTTTCATGATTCCTTCGTCATTAGCTGTTGTTCTTCAGTGAAGATGCGAATGATGTCGTCATCGGTCAGCGTTGAGTTGAACCGGCGCATGATCCGTGCGATGAGCGCGGCATCGACATTCTGCAGGTGCTTCTCCAGTTTCATTGCCTGGAGATTCTTCTGCATCGATGAGAGATCCTTGATCATCTTCAGGCGTTCCTCTGCGCTGAGCCTCGTTTTATTCATCGACCTGGCGACGAGAACGATCTGATGCTCCATGAAGTCATGCACATCATTGAAGTTCTCAAGATCAACCTGCTCGGAGAGCTTCTCATCCTCAGCGACCTTCCGGGAGATCCCTTTGTCCTTCCGGTATCCGTATTTTGTTTTTACTCTTCCCTGGACGACGTTGTAAACCTTGAAGTATGAGAGGTTCATTTCGTCCATGATCTCTTTCACATCCATCCCTTCTTTGAAGAGCTTCAGGATCTTCTTTCGTTGTGGCATTGAAGTTTTCGGCATGATTATTCTCCTACTGCATCGATGGTGTAATAAAGATTGACTTGCACAACAGTCTGCTCTGCAGAGTTGCGGATGATATTGAACGGACGTTTCCGCAGCATCAACACTACTTCTCCGGAATTGACAGCGAGAGCTCCCTTCAATAGTGTGATCACTTTACCGGCGATGGTGAAAGCTTCGAGGAATGAATGTTTCGCTTTCTTATTGCTGCCGGAGGAACATAGGATCTTCATCTCCACCGGAACATCGAACTGAGTGGTTCCGGGATCTTCCTGGCTGGCATCATCTTCGAAGTCGGCGAACACACCGGCGTATGGCGGTCGTAGATCCTTCGCATCGGCATCCTCGGAGAACTCTGCAGAGTCTTTTATTCCAAGAGTGGCTTTGTTCGCTTCCAGTTTGGCAGCGATCGCAGAGGTTACTTCATCGGGCGAGATCATAACGGATCACCTAATCGTTGTGTTGTGGCAAAATATGTTTCGGGCTTCGATGACACTGAAGTACCGGTGGAGTCCAGGATCGGTTCGGCTCCGGACTGGATCGCGTCGAGCTGAGCGATCGCATCGTCGTATTGTTTTTTCCTCCGGGCATATTCCCACTCTTCTAATTTTCCTTGCATCCCGGTCGTGAACCATACGACAAGAGCGCACGCGATATTCCGGAGCTTCGCATTCGCTGCCGAAGGAGCTGAAGGAATAGTGATCAGTGTCTTCTGAAAAATAATCTCATCGGCCTGTGCGATCGCTTCTGCGAGTCCGTCCGGCGCTGAAGTTTTAGTGAGGAAACTCTCATCGCCGGTGAATGCTTTTAATGTTGCTTGATCAACGTATGACATAGTGCTCTCCAAAAATTGTCTGTGCAAAGGTAATTCACCGACGATAAAAAAAATGGGTACCGGTACCCGTGCCATTTCTTTTTCACAATGCAAGTGTAACTTGCTCCCGTCATTGAAACATCAAAAACAAAAAAGGACGCACGCATGAAAGACAAACTGCTCGCACTGTTGAAGACACTCGGAATTCTCACTGACGATAAAGTTCAGACGCTGAGCGCTGAGCTCGACAAGTTGGATCTTGAAAAGGGATCCGGTGCACAGAACATCGATCCGACAAAAGTCACCGACCCGGCTCTCAGAGCACTCATTGAAGGATTGCAGAACAACAATGCGATCCTCACACAGCAGATGAAAACTCTGACCGATACCATGGTCGCAGAACGGACCGAACGCGAGAAGGCAGTGAAGCTGCAGCAGGACCAGGCAAAGACGGCTCACGAAACGAAAGTGACGGAGCTCGTTGCCAAGGCACTCAAAGAAGGGAAGATCACGAAGGCGAAAGAAGAGTGGCTGAAAAAATATGCAGGCACAGATCTGGCCGAAGCTGAAGCCTGGGTGAAAGATGCACCGGTCGCTCCGGGATTCAAACCGGAACAGACCAAAGAATCGAGCAATAAAGAGGGTGAAGGTGACAAAGTATTATCACCTCTTTCCGGAGTGAATCCGTCGATCCTCTCCAAAGTAAATGAAATGGCTGGACTTCAAAATAACTAATCAATTCAAAGGAGCTTTACCATGAAACTTGCACAGATCAGCAACCTCTCACAGCGCGGTGCACAATTAGCGTCTGTGATTCTTGAAAACGAACCTGTCCTGCAGGCATTCGAATTCAAACAGGATCCGTCGTATTACAATGTGATCACGGACGGAGCCAGCTATACCGGCGCATCGGCACGCGCAGAGAATGCTGCACTCTCGAAGGATTCCCAGAAACCGAATCCGGCTGGCCGCAGCCTCGCGCTCTATGGCCGTGAGATCGGAATCGATGATGTTCGCCGCCTGGATGCGAATGTCGGTGTGTCACCGGCAGGCCTGCAGATGTTCGCTGATCGTCAGCTCAAGAAGCTGGCGAAGAAACTCTCCAGCGAAGTTGTGGTCGATATGTTCCAGGGAACGGACGCATCGAACAAGATGCTCGGTCTTGCCGAGTTCATCAAAGACGCTTCCTCCGGCGGACAGACCGCACGGCTCGGCTTCACAGCCAGCGATCTGGCAAACATGAACGCGCAGGCTTCATTGAAGCTTGATACCACCGCAAACCAGGATGCATTCATGGAAATTCTGGAAAAGAAAATGGCGGAAGTTCCGGGAGCGAACATGATCGTGGTGAACACGAACCTGAAAGCTCGCCTCTCCACGATCGCACGTCGTCTCGGAGCTCTGGGACAGAGCCTGAACACGTTCGGTCAGCAGGTCCAGACGTTCAACGGCGTTCCGTTCTACGCTGTCTCGACCAACGCGCTGCCGCAGACCGAGAGCGACGGCACGAACGCAGACAACTGCTCACTGTTCGTCCTTCGGACCTCCGAGGATCTCGGACAGAGCTTCAGCACGAACTCCGGATTCTATTTCTCGGACTTCACTGAAGTGCAAGCGAAACCGGAAGGCATCGCACGGCTGCAGTTCTTCCTGAACCTGACCGTGGATACGGACAATGCGGTTCGCCGTGTGTCACGCATCCGCTTGTAAGAAATTCTCCGACAGCAGATCCATATAACTTAAGGTGCGGTCCTTCGATGACCGCACCTTAAGGTCGAGAAAACAATTTTTCAATCACAATTATTTTGAGGGAGCTATGAAATTCAAATTCTCAATCCAGAACTTCTTGATCATCATGCTGACGATGGTCATGATGACATGCGGTCCTCTGCTCGCGCAGGGATGGACCATCAGCAACGCATCGGTGAACACAACGGACGCAGATGCCGGGAAAGTGATCAAGTTTCAGGGATACATCGACAGTACGATCACGACCTACACGAGCAATCCTTTCAGCCTTTCGGGATACCAGGGTGAATCGTTCTACACATATCCGGTTCAATACCGGTATCGAAACGTCTCAGCTGCAGGAACTCCTTATGTGACTCATTACATCCAAGGAAACCTCGGCGATTCAACTTGGTTCACAATTGATACATTGATCACAAGAGACTCGACGGAAACGGTCCAGTTCGGATCGATCGATTTCAATAACAGAAAATGTGCTGCATACCGTATTGTCTCCAGCGGAGGGACCAACGGCGCGAACGCGAAGAACCGATCGGACACTGTGAGCGAGTTGACGCTCTATATGCCTCGTAAAGACTGGCGTTAAATGTTGTTCAATCCGGATGCGTCGAATAGATGCTTCCGGATTCTAAGACCAAATCAGCCATTGAAATAACAATCTGGAAGACTGATGATTACCATGGATGCAATTGCAGTTGTCATAGCCGTATTCGGACTTTTGGGAGGATTGATCGCTTTCATATCATTCGTTTCGCAGCGACCGACTCGGAAAGAAGTAGATGATGCAATTAAAAAATCGGTAGAACCGATCTCTGATGACCTAAAATATCTGCGCGATCGCATTGATGAGATCGTCGGAATAATTCGGAAACAGTAAAATGAATCTTGGACTCTCTCGCTTTTATTCATCGGCGGTCGATACGATCAGCGCACTGAGCATCAATGGAAAGTTCGCAGCGTTCATGCTCGAAGATGAGAAGAGAGCGGTCAAGGTCCACGGTGAGACGCGGATCCCTGCAGGAAAATACAAGCTTGCACTGGTCGATAGTCCGAGATTCACACCGACCTACGGCCACAAGATGATCATGCTGATGGATGTTCCGGGATTCACCGGAGTGCTGATGCACCCAGGGAACACGGAAAAAGATACCGAAGGCTGCCTGCTCATGGGAAATGTGATCCGCTTTAATCCGAACGGACCGAGCAGAGTGGAAGAAAGTAAAATCGCATACGACAGAATATATCCGATCATTGCGAATGCGATCCTCACAGAAGGAGCAACGATCGAAATCTTTGACAGTGACTATTGAATGGAACCTATCAGACCAATTGAACCGGCAGGACTGCCGAAGCCGAAAATAGTTCCGGTCGCACCGGAGAAGCTCGAACTGATCAGTGTTCCGGAAGCTCCGAAGCAGGAGATCGTTGTCGAAGAACCGGGGATCTTCATGCTCTACTGGCTGAGACTCCGCGAAAAATTGAAGTATCAAATATCATCTTATCAAAAAGGAGAAGCACCTATGGAATCGAATACTGACTTCACAAAGATCATCACCACAATTCTCATCCGTCTCGTTCTGAAAGTTGGCGGCGGTGCGATCCTTGCTCTCGGACTCTCGACCGGCGATGTCACCGAGATCGTTGTGGCAGTTGTTGGAATCGTCGGCGGATTCATCGCTTCATGGTTCAACAGCAAGAAACTGCTCGCGACCGAACCTCCGAAACAGTAATCATCATTTTTATTCTCATTAAGGAGCACTACCATGCCGAAGAACGTAGCAAAGATCCTCAAACAATCGACCGACAAGATCTACATCAAAGCTGCAGGTGCAGCCGGAGCAGAACCTTCCTGGCTGACGACCGATGAGATCGGATACGTCGATGAAGCTTCACTTGTTGTTGAATCCAAAAAAGCGGTCCAGTCTGAAGCTGGCGGCGGTGCGATCCAGGTGAACACCGATTACGATGTCAAGATCAACGCGCTCCAGGTGCTGGACTATGCAGCTCTTGTTGCGCTGAAGAACAGCGTGGTCTGGATCATGGTTAAGCCGACCGGTACGGTCAGCGCAACGAACCAGGAGATCAAGATCAAGAACGTGATCCTGAATGTCGAAACGAAGATCGACGCGAAGAAAGACGGAAAGAGCGCAGTGATGCTCTCGGCATCCAAATCGGAATACGATGAAACGCTCGTGTTCGCCTTCGCTTCATCCTCCACCACTGTTTCCTAATAACCCTTAGATCATGGATCCTCTCCTTTCACCGGGAGAGGATAATTTACTATGCCGACAAAAGACGTAAATAAATTACTCAAGGGATCGACAGATGTCGTTCTCGCCGCAGTTGATGAATCAAGCGCAGCGAGCCCGGCTCAGGTCGGTGACAGCTTTCCGCTGCTCAGCCTGGACTTCGTTGAAGCCGATTCAATTCAGAGCGAAGACAAGAAACTCACGATGACTGAAGCCGGAGGAGGAACCCTTCAGCTCGGACAGATCACATCAGTGAGCGTGAAGACGATGAGCGAAACAGGTGCAGCAGTAACTGCAGCAAGGAAGTTCAAAAACGCACGTTGCAATATCTACGGATTCGGTTCGCAGCAGTCACACAGGATCGACAAATTCCTGATGAATGTTGAGACACCGATGGATATGAAGAAAGACGGCAAATCCGGTATTATTTTTTCCGGTGAGCGTAAAGTCTCTCCGGATGATCTATTGGGATCCATTGGTCAGACTCCGACAGCGTTCTCCAGCGATGCAGCATACAAATACAATCAATTTATCAAGAACATCCGCCAGGAGAATCTTGTTTTCGCATTTCTCCCCTATCTTGGTAACTTCGGCCAAACAGCAAAAGCGTATGATGCAAGCGATAACCGCATAACCGGTTCATTGCTCAATGGTCCAGCATGGGGAAGCGCACCTGATACCGTCAACTCAAAGTTGACATTCGACGGCGTGAATGATTACGCGGACTTTGGAGATATTCACGACGACGATGGTGTGAGCGATTTATTGTTTGAGTGTTGGGTAAAAATACTCGGAGCAGATGCGTCACACCAAAGGGTTCTTTGTAAAGCCAGTAATCCTCTAACTCCAACAGTTGGATACGGTATTTACCGGGAGTCAACGAATAGAATGAAACTAATCATTTCTGATGGGACGCTTTATGCCAGTGGCACTACGGCATCAAACGTTTTACAGAATGTTTGGGCCCACTTTGCTGTCTCTGTTGATCGCAATGGAAACATTCAAACATACCTTGCAGGGGCAGCAAATGGCTCACCTGCTTCAGTAACTTCAGTTGCAAGTGCTGCCAATGGGATAAGTCTTTGCTGTGCGAGAGACGTGGGAAATTACGGAAACATCGAGATTGGAGCTATCCGGCTATATAACTACGGAGCTGGAGGATTACCTGCGAATATCGCTGCAATTATTGCCGACCACTACAACGCAGAAAAAGCAATCTTCGGCTTATAAGAAAAGGGAATAATGGAATCAAAATATATCATCGGAAACCTCTCGGTACTGCAGGCGATCTTTCCGGACCACAATTTCTCACATGCGCGGCTCTCGTTGGACGGAACGCAGTGCGTGATCGAATCCGATCTTGTAGATGATCTGAACAGTTTGGAAGCGATCGCTCCTGGTGAAGTATCGCAGGATGATCTTCTGGAATTGGAGATACTCACACATGGTCAAGCCCTAGCGTTCCTGAATGCTCCGGACCAAGAGGGTGTATGGTATGAACCGATCGCAGAGATCCCGCCGCCGGTCAGTGAAACGGTTCCCAATCTGGAGCTTCCGGATGAGACCGATGGTGGAGGAGAACAGCCATGAACGAATTCACTTATGACATCAACGGCCAGAGCGTGAAGCTGGCAACACTGGCAACACCGAAGCGGATCAATGCTTTCTGCGCGGTATTCGGTAAGACGAAGCTCTCCGAGCTGATCATGCCGAACTCTGGAGATGCTGCCAGTGCTGCCAAAGGAATGAACGTGCAGCTCCTGGACGCGATCGGCGATGCTTCATTGACGATGAAGATCCTGAATGCGTGCACCGATATGGAATTCACTCTGGAGCAAGCTGCCGACGTGGACAGCGAGCTCACCGGAAGGATCGCGACCGATTTTTTTTTGTTATTGATCGTGAAATACTTCAG
>JBMOHT010000094.1:0-14089 GCA_049317705.1 Bacteroidota bacterium
ATCAGATTTCTCATCCCGATGTATATTCACATTCCGGCCATCGGGATTCGAAATGACAGCCTCTTTTGGTGGGGATCCAGCCAACTACGTTCTATTGCAGCGCCACGAGTAGCTGCGCGACGTTATGATCGAACAGTTCGAAATACGATCTGATATCATCCGTTGCACCGACAGAGGTCCCGAGTGTCACCACCTTTGCTCCTGCATTCCTCGCCACAAGGTCGGCTGACTCCGCCGTAAAGTACGGCGAGTTGATGATGATCTTGATCTGTTCCCTTTTCATGATACCGATGATCTTGGCCAATTGCGACGGTGTCGGCGGAATACCCGGTTTTGGTTCGAGGAAATCAACGATCTTCAATCCGAACCGCTGTTCAAAATAGGGCCATTCATTGTGGTACGCGATCACTTTCGTGTTCTTGTATTTCGAAAGTTTCCCTTCCCACTCCTTCATCTTTCCATCGATCGTCTCATTGAACTTCTTCAAGTTCGCTTTGAATTGATTCTGATGCTCCGGATCGAGCCGGGATAGTGTATTGGCGATATTCTGAGCAATGATCTTCCCGTTGGCAGGATCGAGCCAATAATGAGGATTCCCGTAGATGTGGATATCCCCTTCGCCGCGGTTGACGCTGGACGGGACCTGCAGCAGCGGAATATTCACCGATGCATCCACATATCCTTCTCCCCCTTTTTGGATCTTCGCGTTGCGTGCGCTGTTCAGCAACGCCGGCACCCATCCCGTTTCCAGGTCGAGTCCGACCGTGATGAACACATCCGCCTTCGAGAGTTTCAGGATGTAACTCGGTTTCGGATCGACGAAGTGAGGATTCTGATACCCGGTGGCGATGGAGAATGCATCCACCCGGTCCCCGCCGATGAATTCCGCAATACTCTTCAGATCCGGAATAGTTGTGACAACTTTCAATTGTGCCTGCATGAATGTTGCGGCAAGCAGAAAAAAAGCAACGAGATACTTTTTCATATTCATACGCTCCTTAGTAAATGAGATTTAGTATGCATGCGCAGCATGCGTACCGATTCCGAAAATTGCTCTGAACACCACCTGTTGAAATCCGGGTGCGTAATTCCTGTTCACATGCTGAAACTCCAGCGCAAGCACCTGGAATTCCGTCGGCTGGAACCGAAGGAGCAGTGATGCCGTCCGTTCATCCGAGCGTTCGATCATCGGCAATCCCGAATAATCGAACCGTGCACCGACGTATGTGCGTTTTTCGATCTGATATTCGAACATCGTGTAGGCGCCGTAGGACTGCACGGCATTTCCTGCGGCTGAATCCGAACGACATAATAGTGCTTCCGTCTGCCAGGTGAAGGAGTTGTATGTGTTGAACCGGACCGGTTTCCATTTGTAGGTCAGGTCGATTCCGGCCATCACCGTATTAAGGTCGAGCGCATTCACTCCCGTCAATCCCGAAAGACCGACACCGAGGGTTGAATTGTCGCTGAGTTCAAAGAAATTGTTCAGATGAGCAGAATAGAGAAGTTTGCTGCTTGCTCCGTTATCCAGAGCCGGTGTCGATTCCGGTCTGCCGATCTCAACATCCAACTCTTGATAGAAATCCCACGGATTCGGCACCAGCACGCTTGCCGAAATTCCTTCCATGAACAATCCCTCATCGCCGAAGAAATTCTTCGTCATGGTTGGGAAATCCACGAAACTGAATGCATGCGGATGGAGCGAATTTACTTTCGTGAAATGCGGTTTGAATTTTCCGATCGTCGCCTGAAGTGAATACGGAAGCGATAGCGTCGTGAGTGTTGCCACTTCAAGACCGGCGCCGAAATCGCCGTTCACGGAATCCTTCCCGAAGGAGAAGAGAAAATTCGCTTCGGCATACGGATCGACGATGGAGCTGAGCTGCACTTCGAGTCCGTTGAAATAGGTCTCGACCTTTCGCGGACCTTCTGTGGAATACGATGTACGGAAATCCCCGATGGCGCTGATGTCGGGATTGGTGGACGGAGCGGAGCGGACCACGGAACCGGATGAAACCGGCGGCGCAGGGGTTTGCATTTGCGCCTGAAGTTCGAGCGCGAGAAGTGAATCCGCAACGGCAGAAGAATCCGACGGAGTCTGTGCCGGCACGAATGAAACCGCCAGAAGACTTACCGTCAGAAGAAGAACAAACATTTTCATGATTGACCTTTCGTTAATATTAAATATTCATGAGCAGGGATCGATCGTCCATAGGACCATGGAACGATCTGCTGCAGGAATGAAATAATGGATTAAGCGAAAAGTACGGGAGGTCCGCGGCGGGACTGTGTGGAATGATAATCGTGCTCCACGGCGAATTGAACAACAACAGGTTTACCCTGGGCTGTATCATCGACTATGGGAGCAGAGAATGAATTTCTGGTGTTAACGGAATGAGTGACAACAGAACAGACCGTGCAGTCATCATGCGAACCGATCACCTGATGGTGACAGTCCGCAGCATCTTGATGTTGGGCGAACGTATGAACGCCGGACCCGGTGGCGAGCAGGTCGGCATCGTGAAAATGAAACGGCACACTCACCAGAGCGAGTGTGCCGTAGACCATCAATATCAGTACAGAAACAAACCGGTTGGTTCTGTTCGTCATCGTATTATGGCGGAAAAGTTAGATCTTACCTGCGCGGACCAATTTTGCGATCTCAGCGGTACCGTTCTTGGTGACCGTCTTCAATGCTTTGCTGGAAAGTTTCACATTCACATAGCGCTTCAGTTCCTGCACCCATATGCGTTTGCTCTGCAGATTGGGGAGGAAGCGGCGCGGTGTGCGGTTGTTCGCGTGCGACACATTGTGTCCGGTCATCGGACCGACTTCGGAGACTTCACATCGTTTTGACATTGTTCTTATTCCTTGTTAACTGATTGATCTGAATTAGTGAGCACCCGACTGCATTTTCTTGAATTCTGCTTCCAAGATCGCTTCTTCAGATTTCTCATCTTTCACTTTGACTAATTTTTGATTGAAGCGGTACGACCCTTTGTCGGTCTTCACTGCTGCAACAAATTTGATCGTTTTCTCCAACCCGCCGGCTTTCGCGGCTTTCTTGGCTTTTTCCTCAAACGATTGTTGTTTTGCCATGGTACATCTCCTTGCGTTTTGACGTCGTTACTTTAGGGATTACAAATATACGAAATCCCATCCAAAAAGCGAATGAAAAAATTTAAATAATTCGATACCGCTTAAAACAAGTTAATTTAACCAAATAAATGGATTCTCATTGTTCTTTGAGGAAACCATTTAATACTGTCATCCCCGAGAGTTCCTATCGGGGATCCATACAATATGAACCTTAACCACTTCGGTTCATGGATTCCCGCCAGAATCATGCGGGAATGACAGTCATTTGAGTCATCGAATAACTCCCGCTTCAATATATGACTGATCCTGTGATGAACGGTAGACCCTGTGTGTCGCTTTCTGGAAATCGCTCTCTTTTGCCGTGTAGATATTCACGAATTTCTGTGGATTCCGGTCCACCAGCGGGAACCAGCTGCTTTGGATCTGCACCATCAGCCGGTGTCCTTTCTTAAAAGTGTGATTGATATCCGGCAGCGTGAAACTCACGGTCTCTATTTTATTCGGCGTCAATGCCTGCGGTTTGCTGAAACTGTTACGGAACCGAGCCCGCATCACTTCACCGCGGACAAGCATCTGATATCCGCTCATTTTTATGTGGGAAGGATTCGCGGGATCGTTCTTCGAGGAATCCGGGAACACATCGATGATCTTCACAACGAAGTCGGCATCCGTACCGGTGGTCGACACAGAAAGATGCGCTGTGACAGGACCGGCAACCGTCAGATCTTCACTCATCGGCATTTCGTAGGAAAGAACATCCGGACGCTGCCACGCGAAGCGCTGATCATCCGTCATATACTCCCGGCCGCGGCCATTGGTGATCTCGGCGACGTACGGCACTGGACGATTCGGATCGCTTACATACTCATCGAAGACCGACTTCTCTTTCGGCGCTTCGAATGAGAGTTGTTCCTTACCCGAGAGATAGATCTTTGTGCTCACAGCATTCTTCGGAGGCCACTCGGGATACGACCTCCACACGTTGCTACCGGTCTCGAACATAGACGCCTCGGGAAGATGCACCTCCCCTTTTCCTTTCAGATAATGATTGAAGAACGCACGGATGTTCTTGTCGTAATACTCAGAACTCTTAATATCGAAACTGACATGGCCGAGTCTGCTGCCGTCCGAACGGACCCAGCCGCCGTGGAACCATGGTCCCATCATGAACGACGTGCGGTTGTTCGGATTGTTCTTCTCGATGGACTTGTAGATCTTCAGCGTGCCGTAGAGATCCTCGGCATCGAACAATCCGCCGACCACGAGCACCGCCGGTTTCACATCGGTCATGAACTGCGAAACACTCCGCGACTGCCAGAACTGATCGTAATCCGGATGCGCGAAGAGATCGTTCCAGAATTTTGCTGTATCACCGTAATAATTCTTTTTGATGCTCGCCAGCGAACCGGCCTCCAGAAGGAACCGGTATCCGTCCTCGGTGGGATATTGGAATCCTGGGGGCCACGATGTGGTCAGCTTCGGACGCGGTTTGCCGAACGAACGGTAGAAATTGAAACCGTCAATGAGCATCATCGCGCCGCTGTGATGGAAATCGTCGCCGATGAACCAGTCCGAGATTGGCGCCTGCGGCGAGACCGCTTTCAGCGCGGGATGCGAATTGATGAGTCCATGCGCCGCGTAGAAGCCGGGATAAGATATGCCGATCATTCCAATGTTGCCGTTATTCCGTTTGATATTCTTCACCAGCCATTCGATGGTGTCGAATGTGTCGCTGCTCTCATCAATATCGTTCTTTGTTTTCTTTTCAACGATATTCGGACGGATGTCCTCGTATTCTCCTTCGGACATGAAGCGTCCGCGGACATCCTGGAATGCCATAATGTATTTTTCCTGCGCCATCCAGTAGTTGTTCCCGTTCGCTTTCAAGTACTCATCGCCGTACGGTGCAACGGTATACGGCGTGCGTGTGAGCATGATGGGAAATGCAGTTGTCGTGTCCTTTGGGACATATACTGCGGTGTGCAATTTTTTTCCATCCCTCATTGGTATCTCATATTCATATTTGAGATAGCCGGTCTTCAGGTCGATCTCCTGTGAGAAGAGGATGACAGGAAAGAAGATGAGAAGAAGTGAGCGGAGATAGTTCATAGAGATCTTTCGTATAGAAATTATTAGCAACTGCTTGATGAAATATTACTTTTGCTCTCTGCCACTAAGACACTAAGGCACTAATTTGTGAGAGGAATACACTCCACTAATTTTCATTTATCCTTTGTGAGATTTTGTGCTTGCCCGCCGTGTTGTTTGGGGGTTTTGTGCCTTCGTGGCAAATTGCTAATTATAATTCACATTTGTTCGGAGTTCGCCGGTAATTACAATTATTCATGTTCTCCCCCTTCGGGACCGTAAAAGATCACCCACACGGAGAGGTCGTCCGTAAAATTCTCGAATCGGTGCACTGCGCCGGTAGCCGCAAACAAGAAGTCCCCGGGTCCGAAATTCACACGATCGTTTCCATTCACAAACTCGCCTGTTCCTTTTACAACGATATAACCTTCATCCCTCGTGTGCGGAGTCTGCAGATCGGTGCCGCGCGGCTCATAGAGTTCCACCTGCAGCGTGCCGTGACGGAACATCTCGGCAAAGCGTTTGCCATCAGGCGCCGGTATTCTTTTGACTGCATCGGCATACGATATATGGAATTTGCTCATAGGATTAACGTACAAAAATCAGTTGAGAGGTTCAATGAATTATAGAGCTGAACTATTGCGATCTTTTCACTTACGGCTTGCAATTACGGAGGCATTTCAATAGTATTTACTCAAATACTCAACTCCCGAATTCATCCACAATAATAATTGAATGTATGGAATACACCTTCTACAAACTGCTCCACATTGTCGGGGTCATCCTCTTCCTCGGAAACATCAGCATTGGATTATTCTGGTTACGAATAGCAGTGAAGTCCGCTGACCCGAAGATCCTTGCTCATTCGCTGAAGGGAATCATTGCAGCGGATATGATCTTTACCATACCGGGAGTGATCATCATCGCAGCAACGGGACTTATGACGGCGATGGTCGGTCAATATCCGATCATGAAAACGGGATGGATCGTTTGGCCGATGACGCTGTTCGTCGTTTCGGGGATCGTGTTCATGTTCTTCGTCGCTCCGGTGCAGAAAAAGATGCATGCGCTTGTCTCCGCTTCCGAGAATTATGACCGGACGATATTCAGCAGTCTGTATCGTTCCTGGAATATTTGGGGATCTCTCGCGCTCCTCCTGCCGATCGCCGCAGCGGTGATGATGGTGCTGAAAGTGCCGCAGTAAATTCATAAGATGTCGTCCACCTGTTAGGTGGACGACATCTTGCCTACAATGATGAATTCATTCAACGATACCATCAAGATCATCGGCGTCAATCCGTATGTCGTTCCTCCGGAGCACGTGTTGCAGACATTGTTCAAAGAGTCCGGACGTTCTGCCGGTCCTATCCCCATCTGCGGGACGCTGAACGGACACCCGTATATACAAACACTCGTTAAATTCCAAGGCGCGTGGCGTTTGTATCTGAACATGCCAATGCGGAAAGCGGCACTGATCGATGTCGGCGACACGGCAGAATTCACGGTGGAATTCGATCCTCGTTCCCGAGATGTGAAAATGCCTGATTCTTTGAAACATGCATTGCAAAAGAACCGTAAAGCATACGATGTGTACGAAGCACTTCCCCCTTCGAGAAAGAAAGAGATCAACCGGTACATCGCCAAGCTGAAGGATCCGGACGTTGTGAAGAAGAATGTCCGGCGAGCGGTCGATTTTCTGACCGGCAAAGGAAGATTTATCGGACGGAATAAACCATAGTGGTACAACCCACCCGTGTCAAGGTTTAGAACCTTGAGACGGGTAATATTAAAGGAGTTCAATGAAAGCAATTGTGTTCGAACGATACGGTTCACCGGATGTTCTTGAATTTAAAGATGTTCAACAGCCTGTTCCGAAAGAGGATGAGGTGCTGATCAAGATCGCCGCAGCGTCCGTGAATGCTGCGGACTGGCATCTGCTCCGGGCCGATCCTTTCCCGGTCCGGTTCATGGTGGGACTCTTCAAACCGAAGTTTCATATTCTTGGATGCGATGCTGCGGGAGTTGTTGAAGCAGTAGGATCAAAAGTGACCAGGTTTCAGATCGGAGATAAAGTGTTTGCGGACCTTTCCGTAAGCGGATGCGGCGCTTTTGCCGAATTTGCATGCGCAAAAGAACGGCTGACGGCCGCCATTCCTGACGGAGTTTCATTCGAGGATGCTGCCAGTATTCCCGTCTCAGGTGCAACAGCGCTGCAGGCACTTCGCGATAACGGGAAAGTCGGTCCCGGAATGACGGTGCTCATCAACGGAGCCTCAGGCGGTGTGGGAACATTCGCCGTACAGTTCGCAAAGCAGTTCGGCGCGGAAGTGACGGGCGTGTGCAGCACTTCAAAGATGGAACTGATCCGTTCACTGGGAGCAGACCATGTGATCGATTACACGAAAGAGGATTTCACCACCGGCGGAAAGCAATACGATGTGATCATGGCTGCGAACGGATACCATCCTCTCTCCGCATACAGGCGCGTGCTGAAACCGAATGGAGTCTATGTGATGACCGGCGGAAAGATGCAGCAGATGACCGAAGCGATGACGAAGGGACCGATCCTTTCAATGATTGGCGGACAGAAGATGGGGAATCACATGTCGAATCCGAATCACAAGGACCTAGCCTTGATCGCTGAAATGGTTGCATCGGGAAAAGTAAAACCGGTCATCGATAGACGGTATCCGCTGAGCGGAACCGCAGATGCGATCCGCTACATTGAAGAAGGGCATGCGACTGGAAAGATCATTATCTCGATGTAGAACAAAAGGCTTGTCAAGGTTTTGAACCTTGACAAGCCTGCCCGCCTGTTGATTCCCACTTTACTTACAAACCGATCTTTTTCTGGCAATCCTCGCACAATCCCGCCGCTTTCAGATCGATATCTTCAGCGGTAGTGGAAGCATGCATCGCGCAGTTGAAATTGCGGCAGTGAAGGAGTCCGTATGTATGTCCGAGTTCGTGCACGGTCTCTTTGAGTGAACGTTCAAAGAATGACGAGGGATCGGGTTCAAGTCCATAAATGGTATCGTCAAGACGGTAGGTTGAGACCACACAGGCGGGACCGTCCAGTTGCGCTTCGCCGAACACGTAAGTGAGGACGGGAACGAACAGGTCCACTGCGGTGATTCCGACGAGTTTGGAGTGAACTCCCGGATAACAGCGGAGAAGTTCTACAATGATCTCTGTGGAATTATATTGTCCGCGCGATTCATCGAGGACGCTGTCCACAACAGTGTCGAGCTGCGGCCAGACGGAAACGTCCGTGCGGAAGATGGAACGAAGCGGATGAATGAGCGAACCGATCAGCTCAGCCGAGACGGGATGCAGAGGTATGATACGGATCGGAAGCAGCATTAAAACTCGCTCAATAGAACACTGATGACACAGAAAGAATGGATCTACGCGGATAATTTTTGAGAAAGATCATCGTCAATATTTTCCGCAGCAGCGTCATTGGATAACATCAATGCTCAACTTTGAGCTTTGAATATTGGAATTTGGAATTTCTCAGTCAGGGCTTTTTTAGTCCGTACTTTGCGATCTTATTATAGAGTGTAACTCGGTCGATGTCGAGGATCTCCGCAGCGCGGGTGATATTCCACTTTGCGGATTCGAGGATCGCTTCCACATGCATCTTCTCCATTGCCGCAAGAGTATCGTCCTTCGGCAGTTCGAGCTTCGTTACATTCTGGAACGGCAGATCGGTCGCCCGAATGGACGGCGGTTGCGAGAGTACCATCGCCCGTTCGATCACATTCTCCAGCTCACGCACGTTGCCCGGCCAGTCGTATCGGACGAGCATGTCCATCGCGTCGCCGGAGATCTCCGTAACGGGACGGTTCATGATCATCGCATATTTCTTCACGAAGAACTGCGCCAGCATCGGAATATCCATCCTCCGCTCACGAAGCGGCGGGATGAGCACGCTGAATACATTCAATCTATAATAGAGGTCCTCGCGGAATGAGCCTTCCTTAATTGCCGTTTCAAGATTCCTGTTCGTTGCACAGATGATGCGGAAATCGCTTGAGATGGTCTCATTACCGCCAACGCGGGTGAACTGCTTTGTCTCGATCACACGCAGAAGTTCGATCTGCATCTTCGGACTCACGGTGCCTATCTCATCCAAAAAGATCGTGCCTCCGTCCGCCATCTCGAATTTGCCTTTTCGCCGATATTGCGCTCCGGTGAATGCACCGCGTTCATGTCCGAAGAGTTCGCTTTCCAATAATGATTCCGCCACGGCACCGCAGTTGACGGTGATAATGGGGAAATACCGTCGCGCGCTGTTCGCATGAATGGTCCGTGCGATAAGTTCTTTTCCCGTACCGCTCTCGCCGCGGATCATCACGGTCGTGTCCGTCTTCGCCACTGTGAGTGACAGGTCGATGACCCGTTTGATCTGCGGACTCTCGCCGACGATCTCGTTCACGCCGGAAAGTTCGGTGATGTGTTCACGCAGCAGTGAATTCTCATCCTCCAGTTTCTTCTGCTGGATGGCATTCGACACAAGATGTGAAAGATGGTCCGGATCGATCGGCTTGGTGACGTAATCGAACGCGCCGTCCTTCAATGCTGTAACAGCACTCTCAACGGAAGCGAACGCCGTTGCCATAATTACCTGCGCAGTGCGGTCGATCTCGCGGAGGCGTTTCAGCAATTCCAGTCCGCTCATCCCCGGCATTTTGATGTCGAGAATGACCACATCCCACGGTCCTTTCTCCATCAGTTTCAGTGCTGCGTTGGCATCCTGTGCTGCTTCAACGCGGAATCCGTCCTGCTTGAACCACTTGGTGAGTGATTCGCGGACGATGGGTTCGTCATCAACAATTAAAAGACTGTTTTTCTTCGTGTCATTCATATTTTATCTCCTAAAAAATACGTGGCCGTCACCTGTTAGGTGACGGTCACGTTCATGCATCCCTTTTTATCGGGAGTGTAATGGTGAACGTTGTTCCTTTGTTCACTTCCGAAGCCGCGGTGATCCTGCCGTTGTGCCGCTCGATGATGCCGTACACAACTGCGAGTCCGAGTCCGGTCCCCTTCCCCTCTTTTTTTGTGGTGTAGAACGGTTCGAAGATATGCTCCATATCTTCGGGACGGATACCGTTCCCGGTATCGGTCAGAGCGATGATGTAATCATCCTTCTCTCCTTTTTTTATGTCAATGGAAAGCAATCCTTCGTTCGCCATTGCTTCCACCGCATTGATCTCGAGTGCAAGCAGCGCCTGCAGTATCTGTTCACTGTCGCAGACGACCATGGGGATATCATCAGCACAGGTAAAGTTGAGTTTAACGTTATGCATCTTCAGATGATGCTCGATCAGTTTCGTGCTTTGTTCCACAATGGCGCGGATATCATTCTCCCTGAATTCGCCGACCTTCTTCCGTGAGAAGAGCAGAAGATTCTTCACGATATTCCCGCAGCGTGCGGTCTCATCCGCGATCATCGTCAACTCTTCCACGATCTCCGTCTTCTGTTCTTCCGTCAGATCCTGCTTCAGCATCCGTTTTTTGATGAGCTTCGCGTAGGTGAGGATCCCTTCGAGCGGATTATTCAGTTCATGGGCAACGGTGGCGGCCAGTGTGCCGAGCGAGACCATCTTTTCCACCTGGATGAGATTCGTCTGCGCGCGCTTCAACTCCTCCGTCTTTCGCTGCACCCGTTCTTCCAATGTCTGATTCAGCTGCTGCAGTTCTTCCTGTGTCTGTTTGAGCGTGCGGGTCATGTGATTGAACGAGCCGGTGAGGAATCCGATCTCGTCGTTCGTCTGCACATCGATGGTATGGTCCAGATCGCCGTTCATCACAGCGACTGTACCTTCGGTCAGGCGGTGGACGGGAATATTCACCGTCCTCCAGAGGAAGAATCCCACAAAGATGGTGAGCACGATCAGCAGCACGAGTCCGCCGGTATATTGGGTCACTTGAAAATCGGCGAGCTGGCGTTCCGTTTCGGTCAGCGGTATCATCACATCGAGAACGCCGAGGATGGTCTGCGATTTTGTGTGGACATGGCAGTCGGATTCGTAGCAGGTCTTTTCGTTCTTAATTGGGGCGATCACGCCGATAACATTATGTCCCAGCGGTGAGCGGAATGTGCGGATCAGTTCGGTGTTCGCGGGAGAGACAACATCACTTTTACCGGATGGATGACATGCAACGCATGCCTGCGATCCCATATCGACACTTGTGCCGACCTCTTTGTCGATGGTGGAATACGAAACTTCCCCCTTCTTATTATAGATGCGGATCGCCTCGATGCCGGGTTCACTGCCGATGGTGTTGATGATGTGGTAGATATCTTCGTTGCGGTTGAGCAGCATGCTGTACTGCGTGGAACGCTTCACGATATCGCTGACACGTTGTGCGGTCTCGGCGGAAATTTTCGTGTATTGTTCGGTTTGGATCTTTACGAGAGCGAACGTGAGAACGCCGACCCCGACAACCATCACAACAAAAATTCCCGCGAGAAGTCGATACACCAATAGGCGTGTGTACTTCATGGCGGTGTTGAAAGTCTCTACACTTTCAGAGTAATTGAGCACAGCGAGAAACAGTGTGCTGAAGGATTGAAAAAAGGTACCGTGATATTGCTAGAACAGCAATCGGAAATTTGTTATCGCGGACTTAAAAGTCTTGATAAGATCTTTGCGTAACGTTTTTCGCCGATGAATTGTTCTATATTCTCGATCCTCATGCCGCCGTCGTGCATGGTGGTGCCGACATTTGCCGAGGAACGGCTGTTGGTGCGGATGAACTGCGAGAGCTGGTCTACTTCTTTTGTGAGAGCGGTTTCATATTCCTGCGGAGTGAAGAATTTCAATCCCGGATCGGTCATACAAGACTGCGACAGCGTCATCAGCCATCCTTCATGAAGCGGATCACTGGTGAGCAGCGACGGACGTTTTGCGAGCTGCGGATTCGATGCATAGGTGATGCCGGACATGTCGTTGTGGATGGCATACGTCGTTCCGTTGCGGATGAACCATGCGAACGGCTGTCCCTGACTGATATGGGACGGAACGTAAACAACGGCAACCGCGGATACGGGCTGAAGAAGACGAGCAAGGAACTCATCGATGCCGACACGGACCGTACCGTCGTTCATCTTCTTCATCCACGTATGCGATTGAAAATAGATCCTATCCTGCGGTATCTGTATGGAGCGGAACGGCGCGATCAGTCTTTCCACATTGTCGATCTCCGGGGAGTCGGACCGGAGCGGAGCAGACTGTTCGGGCTGAATGGACGAGCGGACATCTTCCGAAGCACGCTGAGCGAATGTACGATGCTGTGCGCGCATGACGGAATCGAACGGACAGGAGTCGCATTCGAAACCGCATGTGCACAATTTATAATTCACAAGACCGGCATCCATCCAAACACAATGGCTCTCATTTTCCGGTATGATCGTATGTCCGTTCGTTGTCATAAGTCACCATCATTACTTTGATGGAACGTTAGTTGCGTCCAGCCGGAACCGTTGATACTGATTCCAGGTCCCGTTTCCATAATACTGCTGAATCCAATGTTTCCTTCTCATCATGATGCTCCTCGTGCGTGAAGACCGGGAAGTATTTCGCGATGAAATAGAATGCCATGAATCCGACCGTTACGATCATCATCGTGATCATGAATTCTGTCCACGACGGAACATACAATGTTCCGGACCAGTTCTCCATCGCTGTGATGGCGATGTTCATGCGGTTCATGATGAATCCCATCACGACCAGCGATGCACCGATGAATAATCCGTTCGGGCTCATGCGGACCTTCTTCTGAGAGAACATGATGAAGGGAATGATGACACCGACGGTCACTTCGAGCCAATACATATATGTTTCGCCTCTCGGTACGGTCAGCAGTGAGAGCATGTGACGTTCATTCAGATCCATGAACTTCATTACGGAATAGACACCGAGCATCACCACACAGACACGGGCGATCTCTGTGAGCAGATTCATTTCCAGTCCGCGTTTGAAGGCACGGCTGCTGAGGAATGATTCGAAGATGATCATCGCGCATCCCGCAGCAATAGCCGAGACATAAAAGAAGACCGGCATATAGGCGGAATACCAGAGCGGATACATCTTTTCCGGGACGATAAGATAGAGCGAACCGAGTGAGGACTGGTGGAGCGTGGAGAGCAGAACACCAAGGATGATGAGCGGAATACTGATCCGTTTCACCATTTTAATGGTCTTTTCCATCTTGAATTTTTCCAGGATCACCGGGGAGAATTCCAGCGCCAGCACGGTCGTATAGAGCATTACGCACCATGCCACTTCGAACATCACTGAGTGAGGATTCCACATGATGATGGCGTGCCAGATCTGCAGAGGACGGCCGAGATCGAACATGAGACCGACGATCACCAGCACGTATCCAAGGAACGCGGTAAGGATGGTCGGACGGATGATCGGTTCGAACCGTTTGATATTGAAGATGTACACGATGGCTGCGAGGGTGAATCCACCCGCCGCAAGACCAACACCGCACATCACATCGAATCCGATCCAGATCCCCCACGGGAACTGATCGTTAAGATTCGTTGAAGCACCCAGTCCGTGAAAGAAACGGACGTAGGTTGAATAGAGACCGGCGAGCAGAATGGCTGCAGCCGTGGCCTTCCAGAAACTGAAAGTTGTGATGAATTTTTTCATGGCTGCACCTATTGTTTGCCGTTCGTGGATTGATGGTTGTTCTTCATGTTGCGTTCGTATTCCTTCACTTCTTCGCGCCGGTTGGTGATCCACCAGATACCGAACAGCAGCGAACCGCCGACGGTGACAACAGATGGGATCTTCGACAACGCATTCCATGTCAGTGCGGGAAGCGGGGTCGTCTGAAGATTGGTGCGGAAGCCGAGGTTCTCGAACGGAACGGAGGT
>JBMOHT010000095.1:0-14067 GCA_049317705.1 Bacteroidota bacterium
CTCCCGAAGGGACCCCATTGGGGGAAGTATTGTCGGGACGTCGCTCAGCGTGACTATAATAAGGCACATTCAATTATATGGATTCCCACGGGTATAACAATTTTATTTTCCATTGGGAAAAGAATTATACGGTTCTGCAACGACCACCAGATTCCCTTTTCCCATACTGCTCTTTGCAAGCTCTGCTGTGATCTCCTTCGTTTCACCTTTCAGCACCGTACAATAATTGTCCGAAAAGATGACCGGCAGTATCTGTTCTCCGGTGATGGAGTCCTTCACCACGATGCGTACCGCAAGTGCAATAGCCGGTGACGATTTGGTATTCGTGAGTTTGATCGTCATACGGACCGAATCATTCTTCATCACCGTCTGAACATTCGCTTGAAGATCCGGTGCCGGCAGGGAATTGATACCGCGGTAATCGAGATGTTTCGTTCCTCTCCAATAGAAATTATCCGAGAGCAGTTTCCCGTTCTTATCGCTGAGCGTCAGCTTAATGAAGTGAACATCGCTGAGCGAATCCGCCGCATTGCCGAAGACCTGCATGCTGATCAGTGAAATGCCGTAACTCGTCCCTTTCTCGATGCAATACACACGGACGAACCGTCCCTCGGCAGAGGTGACTGGAATTTCGATGATTCCCGGTTTACCTTCCGCCGTATAGAAAATATCACTCCAGGTATTCTTATCCGATGAGACCTGCACTTTGTACGTTTTGGCAAATGCCGATTCCCAATTGAGCCGGACCTTGCTGATGGAAGTTCTCTTCAACAGATCCACGTAGATCCAATGCTGACTGTCATAATTGCTTTCCCATCGTGAACCGTCATTCCCGTCCACGGCTTTGTCCGGTTCCCGGCTCGGTACGTGCACCGACGATGCAAAGACCGGTTTCCTGAATGCAATGTCGTCCACCGGAGGAGCGAGTGTGAAGCAATAGGCCAGTGTATCCGATTCAACATTCAACACGGATGATTCACGACGTCCCGGTATCTCTTTTCCATCAAGAGAAAAGATCTTCGCTTCCGCTTTTACTCCAGTGAGTTTGTTCAATGTCGTGTTAATAACCTTCACACTGTGATCGTCCGGATTGTATTGAATGTGGACCGGTTCACACGCTTTCTTTGCCCCCCAATACGCACCGGTCTGATCATAAAAATAATCGTACGTCTGCCAGACCATCGAAGGATATGCCGGCTGGCTCATCCAGATGATGATGCCTGTAGCGTCGTTCCACAAATTGTCAGACCATCCTTCGAACATTGCTTTGTTCGTTTCAATATTCAGCAGCTGAGATTTCCGGCAGAAGTCATCGATTCCGGAGGGGATACCGTAGCGGTTGTTGATGAAGGACGAATACCGTTCCGGTCCTGCATACATAGCTGAATTGCCGAAGAAATGTTTGTCCCACATCTCATTCTGCGGCCAGAGTTTGTCCGCCGGAATGAATTTGCGGAAGCTTTCCGTGTTGACGAAAACGGCGGTCCCCATCTCGCTGCGCATTCCCCAGCCGTTGGTGCCGCCCCAATTTCCGGGGGCTGCTTTGCTGAAATAGTCGGACGGTTCCAGCGGTGACCACGGTCCGCTTCCCGAGAGACTGTTGGAATGCGAATTCGCATGATAATGTCTTCCGTCGAATGTCTTCACATCGGCGCGGAGCCAGTCATCGAGAGGAGCAAGAGGTTCGCCTTCGTTCGCACCGCACCAGAGAACAATGGAAGGATGATTGCGTGTCCGTTTGATCTTTTCCACGGCATTGGCGTTGAACACATTGATATCGCGCGGCAGTCCGCCGCTGGAGTTCAACCAGAAATCATCCCAGACCATGATGCCGTACCGGTCGCAAGCGTCATAGAATGCATCATCGGTGGTGGAGCCCATCCAGTTCCGGATGATATTGAAGTTCATATCCTTATGGAGTTTTACCCGCAGATCATAATCCGCATCGGTTGCGCGGAGCATATACTCGGGCATTCCCCAGTTGCCTCCTTTTGCGAAGATCTTCCGTCCGTTCACCCAGATCGTCATCACATTGCCGGTTGTGTCGACCACGAGTTTCCGTATGCCGAAGGAGACTGTCTGCCGGTCGGATTCGTTCGTTCCTTCGGTGAACTTCAAAGAACAGGTGTAGAGATTCGCTGCTCCGTATCCGTTCGGCCACCACAGTTTCGGTTCTTTTATGGAGAGTTCGGGAAATCCGTCATTATCGATCGTGACGATCTTTGTGTCATTCGGTCCGACAGTGACCGGAAGCGAGAATGAGATCCCGCCCGGCTGTATCGTTCCGGATAAAACGCCGGTCCGTTCGACGGATGTGGTATTTTTCAATTCAGTGCGGATCGCGATCTGTGCTGTGGATGCGCTGCTGATATCGGAGCGTATCCACGGATCCTGGATCACGATATTTCCTGTTGTCGAGAGGAAGACATCATCCTGTATTCCCATATTGAGTCCGGGTACGGACGGCATCCAATCCCAGCCGCCGCTGGAGCCGTAGGTGGGACTTGCACCATTCGAGATCGGCTGCTGGGGAAGGTGCACGAGCACCGCGAGGATATTTTTTGAAGCTGTAACCGCAAAGCGAGTGATGTCGAATCTGCCGCGCTGAACGATGCCCTGAACAGTTCCGAGGAATCGTCCGTTCAAAAAGATATCTGCGTCTCTATTCACTCCGGAGAAGTTCAGCCAGAGCCGTCCTCGCGAGAAATCCGCAGGGACTGTGAACTCTGTGCGGTACCAGAAATTTCTGTCATACTTAGTACGATCCACACGATAGATATTGTCCGCATAATTCGGATCTTTCTCTTTTCCTGCGGCGACGAAGGAACCGAAGACCGTCCCGGGAACCTGTGCATTGGTCCACTGCGCTGTTCCGTAACCGTTAGTGAACATCGCAGCGCTGTCCGTTCCGATCTCTTCCTGCGGTGCAAGCATCCATCGTATGGAAGGGGAGCTGTTGAGGGAAAGGATGTTCTGCTGCGCTTGCATCGAGACTGATAACAGCATGATCGCAGTGAGAAAGAACGGGAGGGAAATTGATCGGTTCATAGAGTCAGAGGTAGTTGTATATTTATAAAAAACTTAGCCACAAAAACACAAAGGCACAAAAATCCACAAATGTGATTTTATTGTACCGTGCAATATTGCAGTCTCAATATCACTTCATTCACTTATTGGATCAGTACAAAATCAAAGTACGCTAGATTCGCTCCTTTATTATAATGCAGCGTCAGTAGATTCAATCCTGTCTTGGTGAAAGTGATCTCGCCGACGGTCGCCTGGGTCCAGTAGTGCCAGTTGCCGGTATTCTCCGTCATCTTGAGGTCGACCGCCTTGGTATTGTTCAGCCAAAGTGATGATTTATTATCCTGATATCCATAGACGGTGATGATCTTGTATTTGCCGGGTGCTTTCACATCCACCGTGTAATTCGTCCATTCACCGTCCTCTTCCCAGCCGATATAGAGCTGATTCACGGCAGGATCGACCTTATTCGGATGATTGAAATCGGCCCAATCCTTTGTGTATGAAATATCGACCCCTTCTTTTTCGCGGAAGAATGCGATCCAAGCGGGGATACCCGGCCGATGGTGTCCTTCTGTGTGATTGAGTGCAGCCCCTTCGTTTGCCGGTGTGCTGTCGTGATATGCGATCCCTTCGCCGCCGAGGTCATAGAGCGCCAGTTCGACTCGTCCTGGGATAGGTTGTGCGCCGCGCTTGTAGAGTGAATCGGTATACGGTTTTCCTTTGTATCCGGACGGAATCTGAGCGGACACGGTCACGAAGAATAAAAAAAGGAAAGCAGCGATAAATTGAAAATGCTTTAACGTTTGATGCACCATGCTTGTACCTTTCATGATCGTTTTACAATGAATGTAGTATATGATAGTTTCGTCATAATTAAATGAGTTGGTAATGAATATCACAACGATGCGGTATTTTTAAGACTACTACAACTAGAGGTCCTCTCAATAACGCTCTGTCACCCCCGAATGCTCTTATCGGGGGTCCCCGCCTGCCACACTAAATTTCACTAGGCGGGCAGGCAGTTTCATGGATTCCCGCCAGGATCATGCGGGAATGACATCTAAGGAAAGAAAATAATTTGTTGTTTAAGATAGCTGTTAATTTATCTAATCCCTTAGGATCTGTTCAATAGATGAGAGTTCAACATCGGTGAACTTCGGCGAATTGAGCGATTGAAGATTATCCTTCAGCTGTGCAACACTGCTGGCTCCGATAAGTACCGATGTGATCCTCCGGTCCTTCAGCAGCCAGGCAAGCGCCATCTGCGCAAGTGACTGTCCCCGTTTCATTGCGATGGCGTTGAGAGCCGCGATCTTCTTCCGCTGCTGTTCGGTGATATCATTCTCCTGCAGAGCGCCATGTGCAAGTGCTGCGCGTGAGTTTGCAGGAATTCCTTTAAGATATTTGTCCGTTAGGAGTCCCTGAGCAAGCGGGGAGAATGCGATACAGCCGATCCCTTCGGCATCGAGCAGATCGAGAAGTCCTTCCTCGACCCAGCGGACGAACATGGAGTATTTCGGCTGATGGATGAGACATGGAGTTCCCATCTCGCGAAGGATCGCTATCGCTTTCGCCGCACGGTCGGCGGGATAATTGGAGATTCCGCAGTAGAGAGCTTTTCCCTGACGGACGGTGTGCGATAATGCTCCCATCGTTTCTTCGAGCGGTGTGTCGGGATCAGGACGATGAGAATAGAAGATGTCCACATATTCCAGTTGCATCCGCTTCAGACTTTGATCGAGACTTGAAAGAAGATATTTTCGTGATCCAAAATTTCCGTACGGTCCCGGCCACATATCATATCCTGCTTTCGTTGAAATGATGAGTTCATCACGATAGGAACGGAGATCCTCGTGGAGAATACTTCCAAAATTCGTTTCCGCAGAGCCGGGAGGAGGACCGTAATTATTCGCGAGATCGAAATGCGTGATGCCGAGATCGAATGCTGCCAATATAATAGAGCGATAATTGCTCCGCTGGTCCTTATCGCTGAAGTTGTGCCACAATCCAAGCGAGACCGCCGGAAGCTGAATGCCGCTGTTGCCGCACCGGCGGTACTGCATGGATGAATATCGTGCATCGGATGGAAGATGGTCCATAGTCGTCCCTTTATTCCTTTGCCGTGATGATGTTGGAGGGAAGTGATGAGCCTGCTGAATTCTTTGCGATCACACGATAATCGAACGATGTTCCAATGACCGCCGTCGTATCAGTATAGAGCGGCGGCTGACGATCGTCCGTGACACGGGGAGCGAGAGTCTTCCAAGCGGTCGTACCGGTGGGACGACGCTGGATCTCATACTGCGATGCGCCGGTCGAACCCTGCCAGGAGATCCGTCCGCTCACGATGGGAAGGAGTGTCGGAGGAAGAGGAGCGGTGATCGGTTCCGGTTTCATTTTTCTTATTTTGTAAGCATACTCGCGGAGAAGACGGAGAACATTTGTCTCATCCTGAAAATTTCCTGAAGGGAATCCGGGCCAATGATAGGAGCGGTAACCGCCCCCTTCTTCATGATCGTAGAATCCGCCGTCCCTGCGGTGCGCGCGGATGCCCCAGAGTAACCCGCCCGATGTTCCGTTCGCAAGGATCTCATCCATCAGTGCGGTGAGACTGGAGGTCGGTCCGAGACCGAATTCATCCGCGATCAACACTTTGTTGTACCGGTTCGTCATTGCTTTGTCCGCTTTATTGAATTTATACACGTCTTTCTCTCCGGACCAGTGGATGTAATAATGTTTGCTGATGATGTCGATGTTCGGATCCTGTGCCACATCCTCACCCCGTCCTGCGCCTCCATCCATGATCAGGTGATTCGGTGCGGCCGTCCTCAGGAACGCGCTGATCTCTTTCTGCCAGGTGAGGAGGATGGGGAACCATTCGTCGGGATTCCGTTTGTAATCCCAGATGAACGTTTCGAGTTCATTTCCGAGCTGCCATGCGAGGATGGCTTTCTCATCCTTATACGCTACGCCGGTGTAGACATTCTTGTGATTGAGGATGTCGGTGACCATCTGTTTGAAATCGCTGATCACCTGACGGTCGGTCCAAAACTCGCTTGCTGACTTCCCGCGGAACCCGGCGAACTGTTTAATGCCGCCGACGCCGTAGAAATCATGCGAATCGATGATCGGAATGATCAGACGGATGCCGAGTTCATTGCAGAGTTGGATCGTCTTGTCGAGGGACTTGAACGCATCCGGATTATATCCGCCGAGACTGTCGATGTAATAGGGAAGATTGGTCCCTTGCTGCCGGATGGTAAAGGAGAAAATCCGAGTCGCCCGGCCACCCATCTGTTTGAAGGTGGTAAGCGCATCGCGTGATTCGAACTCGTCCGGGAATCTGTTCGACACATCCTGTCTCACCTGATCCTCATTCTGGTGGAGATTCGAAGCGGCGAGTCCCATGAACCGATATTCGTCCGGTCCGTCCATCAGTTTGGTGCCGGATTTGGTGATGAAATATTTCAGGACAGATTTCGATTCACTCTTCTCGGGGGATTGGGCGAAGAGCGAAAAAGAAACTGCCGTAACAAGGATGAACAGCAACGCTGGGGAAATGATTTTTTTCATGGTAGACCATTGAGTTATGATAGATGATTGAATTGTTTTTCTAAAAGACATTCTAAAAATACCCATGTCACCCCTACAACGTGGCCGTTGGCCGAATGCTCCTGTCGGGGGTCTGGTATAATGGATTCCCGCCTAAAATCCCGCCGTCTGAGATTCCGCCTTGCGGGATTCCAAAAAGCGGAACATGCGGGAATGACAATCATAAAATAAAGGAGTTTATTATTTTAAGCTGGACTATATGTCTTACTGTATCATCAATACCGCAGTTTCCTGTTTAAGGATCGACAGCGGTATGATCACTGTGCCGTTCTTCACTGTGAACGGAATTGTTTTATTGGTGATGATATTCGTGACCGACTTTACAGAACCCGCAGGAATACGGCAGCTGATCGTCCCATCCTTATCGATCGTCTCCGTGTTGAGCGCATAGATGATCGTCCTCTCTTTTGAGGAATGCACTTTCAATTCAAGTGACGTTCCGGAAGGTGAACTGAATTCTGCTTCTGCATAGGCACCTGCGTCATTGGCGCACTGCAGAATGAACTTCTTTGCTCCTTCTTCCTTTTGGTCGAAGTAACTTGCGCCAAGAGGAACGGCTGAATAGACAGTCTTTCCTTTGCCGAAACTATTGATAATCACTGCCGGTGTGCCGTCGTCTGTAAACGAACCAGCAATAACAGCGTTCTTTCCAACACGCAATTGTTCACGGAAATACCGTCCTTTGAATGAGAATGTATTCCCGGTTCCTTCATTCTTCGTTGTTACACCGAATGTTCCGTTCTTTCCCGTCCAATCGATCCGTTCCACATTGAACAGGTCAATGAGTCCGGCGCCGGGAGACCGACGGTATGCGTTATCGAATTCGTCCATACTCGCCGTTCGCGAATCCGCGACGACAGTCCCGCCCTGAGCTACATACCGTTTAAGCAGTTCGGCGGTCTCTTTGCGGATGACGATCTGGAAGGGAAGATAGATGATCTTGTAAGAACAGAGCTGTTCGTAAGAAACACCCCGGTCCAGCCGAACGATATCCGTCGTGATATTCTGCTGAAACAATGCATTGAATGTTCCCGCAATGCTTTCATACATGAATTTGTTGGTAAGAGATTCGGATGTTTGCTCGAGTGTCTTCAGGAGTCCGACCATATCCACGGCGATTGCGGTTTGAGCGGGACGCAGCTCCGCCTGCGCGAGCATAGGACCATAATTGCGGATGACCGAACCGATCTCTTTCACCGCTTCGCCCCGGGGAGCGAGCGTTCCGTTCATCGTTGTCAATCCTCGGCCGAGTGACTGTCTGCCGCGGTGGAACGGTTCCCATTTCCAAAAAATGATCCCTTTGCAATTATTGGAGAGCGCCGTCCACACGAGTCTGTCCATGGACTGTTCATCGAGATAACCATTGAGCACGAATCCATTCTGAGCATTCGTATACAATTCTGTCAGGATGAAACTCTTGGGCTGTGCGGCGGAACGGAACAGTGTAAACGAAAAATTATGCCTCCATTGAGGATACGGAGTCAATCCGTTCCCACGTTCCCATCCGTCCGGATAGTACGAAACGCCGCAGAGATCATTATTCTCGGTGAATGCCCAATTATCCGTTCCGTAATATCCGAATTGACCGAAGTCCGCGAACGGTGAACTGACTGGATTCGCGTTGACGGCGTGGAGTGTATCGTATTTTCGGATGAAAGATCTGAGCGTGCCGAGCAGTCTTCCGTTTAGTTCATTCCGGAAAAGGATCCAATCGATTGACGGCATGGAAGAATTCCAGTTATCATTCATGAACGGAGTGACCTCACTCCAATCCGTATATTCATCACCCCAACTGGTCCGGAGCGCGGAGAGGGAACCGTATTTCTTCTTCAGCCAGACGCGGAAAGAATCGACCGTATGATCGGCGTCGGACGAATAGTGCGGTTCATTCCAGACATTGTAAAAACTGAGTGCGGGACTCTTGCCGTACCGCGCGATCACTTCCTTGAAATATGCATCGACCATCGGCAGAACTTCCGGATGAGCGAAATCGACATTCTCGCGGTTGTTCCTTGACTGGTTCTTTCGGTGATGTTCGTTCCATATTCGCGGATTCTCTTTGAATTTCCAGACGGGGAAGTAATGACTCCCTTGTTCCTCCTTGAACATCAGCGGAACAAATTTCAGTCCGGATGATTCTATCTTTTTGATCAAATGATCCGTCCGGATCCATTGAAGTGTTTTTCGTTCCGGATCCCATTGACTCATCGGAAAGATCAGCACTTCAGAGATTCCGGCTGCTTTCATGGAGTCAATGTCAGCATCGGCTTGTTCGAAGAATTCCTTATCCGATGCATACTCTTCATGGAATATATTATAGACAGTTCCCCAATGGATATTCTTTTTCACCTGACCGTAACCCAGCTGTACCCAAATGAATAATGTTAGGGCAATGAAAAGAGCCGGGATGTTTTGCTTTCTTATCGTCTGTCTATTCATGAAGTATTGACTCATTATTTTATCAGATACATCCGTTTCACCGAACGGAAACCTTCTGTCTCGATGGAATACAAATATATACCGCTCGGAATATTCTGCGGTTGGAACCGGACGGAATGCAGCCCTGCTGACATCTCAGCATCGACCAGTGTCATGATCCGTTGTCCCAGCACATTGAAGACCGAAAGTTTTACATGTCCGTTTTTCGGGAGTCCATACACAATGGTGGTGGAAGGATTGAACGGATTCGGGAAATTCTGCTGCAGCGAGAACTCCGCCGGTACCGGTTCTTCAGAAAGTACGGAAGTCGAAACGGCCGTGCCGTACACTTCAAATTCATTCAATGCATATCCGCCGGTGCCGTTCCGCGCTGTTCCATACATACGGATATACTTGCCTGTCCCCGAAAGATTCGAGAGTGTGTCGATCCTCGCGCCTGCGGGTGAGCCGGTCCTCGTTGCGATGGTCGTCCACGAGACGCCGTTCTCGGACATATCGATGCGGTAATCCTTTGCGGATACGGTATTCCAGTTGAGGATCACCTGTGTGACGGAATAGGTGTTCCCGAGCAGAATAAGATGCCACTGCGGATCGAATGCATTGCTCGTCCATTTTGTTTCAGGATCGCCGTCCAATGCATTGGAACCGAGATTGCCGGAATTCGCTTCGGTGGAAGAGACTCTGAAATCTTTGTTCAATGAAAGTGTCGGTTTATAGATCGATACTTTCGTCATTGCATACGCAGTCTCTGCGATGCTGGTGGCTATCGTCAGTGAGATCTGATGAACTCCGAGCGGAAGAGAGACAGTTGGTTTAACACCCGTTGCAAGAACAGTGCTGTTCTTTTTCCATGTGTAGGAAACGATGGAACCGGAATCGGCGTAGCTGGCTGATGCGTCGAGTGTTACGGATTCCATTCCGTCTCCATTCGCATCAAGGATCCGCTGGTCGTTCCCGGTGAATGCTTTCGGTCCCGGCTGCAGGTCCGCCAGTGTGAGCACGCGCGGATCATTATAGACTGTGGAGATCCACTCTTTCGTATTATTATCCTGGATCATATACGCCCAGGTAAGGAAATAGAGCCACGGCTGTTGGGAGAGGATGGAGGGGTCGGTAAGTTTTCCATCTTCACCGATGCCGAAGAGTTTTCCTTTACCGCCGAAGAGTTGCTGATATTGATTCCAGGAATTCGCGCCGGAGTAATCGGGATAATCCCATGCGATGATATCCACCACGTCATCACCGGGATACCAGTTCTCTTTCGTTGTGCCGTAACTGTTCCACACCCAGATGAGATTATTCAATTTGTGGAGATTCACATACCGATCGTACATCAGTCTGTAGAGTTTTGTGCAGGCGGCACCTCCGGACATTCCCCACCAGAACCATTTCCCTTCGGCTTCGTGCAGAGGACGCCAGAGGATCGGTACTCCTGCATTCTGCATCGTCTTGAGCGCTCCTGCCACGAGGTCCATATCCCGGATAAGATTCTTGTATGAAGCGCTTGTCGTATCCGAGAGAGCTCCGGCAAGATTATAGTTCTTCGTATAAAAATCACCGTCCGCATTCGGCGAGATCCAGTGCCACTGGAACTGCGCGATCCCTTTTTTGTTCTTCACCCAGTCGATCGCTTTCTGCGCGTCGTTATTTCCCCCTTGAGAGGGACAGATACCGTTGAAATCATATCCCATAATGGCGGGGGACTTTCCGCCGCTGGCATCCTTGATGTATTGAAGATATTTATCGTCCACTTGTCCCGAGAGGATCTTCTTTCCGTAGACCTTATCCAGATACGATTTGAGTTTCTTCGTCTCTGCGGTGGCGTTCGGATTCACGAGCTGTGCGGAGAGGTGAGTATAACCGATGATAAAAATAATGAGGAGTAGAAATACGGAGGAGTTCCTGAATGAGAAGGTCATAGATCAATTCAATGATAATTATGGAAAATAATGCTGTGCTGCGTATTCGTTACGCTGTGATTATTGTTATTTCTTCTTGATGATGTTTGTTACTCTTTCAATTTTTATCTGCTGTTGGTCAAACGTTGATCTCAATCCTGTGCCGTTCGAAATGGATACAGGAAGCATCGGACGGTTCGACGGTGATGCTTCGGCTGTGTTGTTGATCAACGATACGTCGGTGAAGTTGTTGACTTGTATTCCATGCGTGAAATATCTCTGCCGGATGTTCCCGTCCCACGTGAATTGTGAATTCATCACGGTGAGTCTGCTGACATACTGAGCATAGAACGCGGGAATGTCGGAGGCAAAAAGTTGCCGGTCACCGAAGCAACCTCGCAGATCGATATTTCCTCCTGCTACTTCGTTCAATGGACTATCCTTTATAATAGAGAGGACGTTATCGAATCGGACATCTTCGATGATACTTTCTTTCGAACCGTAGAGGAGAATTCCGCTTTCGCCGGAAGCGGTGATATCGCGGAACGAGATATTACGGATATGTCCGAGTTTCCCGACCGCTGTTCCGCGGACCGCCGAGAGATGGATCGGTTCGCCGTTGCCCCACCAATCACCGGTATGGAGCCGAGTTTCGATGTTCACCTGTGAGATGGACACATTCTCGATCGAACCTTCGTCCCGCACGAAGATGCCGATACCGCGGTTGGAGTTCGTGATGTTGATGTTCGCAATAACGATGTTGCGGACAGAATTCTGATCGAGCCAGCCAATGCGGATTCCGCTGGAGCGGGATTGCAGATTGCAGCCGGTGATGGAGATATTCTCCGATGTGTGCTTCAGATCGTCGTATCCCGGAAGTTCGAAATGGTGCGAATATCCGGTGATGGCGATCGCATCGTCCCCGGTGCGGATGTCGCAGTTCGAGATGATCACATTTGAACTGGACGTGATATCGATGCCGTCGCTGTTCGGTGTGTCCATGCTGGCGTGAATGGTCAAACCGTCGGCAAGAACTCCGTCGCAGTCCGCAAAATGGAGTGTCCAAAACGGGGAGCGGTTCAATTGAATGCCGCGCAGCTGTACATTTTTGCATTGAGAGAAGATCACCATCTGTCTCGGCCGATCCTTCGGTACGACGGGACCATCGCCGATTCCGCTTTTCACTGCACGGTAATTCTTTCCCTGCCGGGTCAGTTGAACGCCGCTCCATTCGATCGCTTTTGCTTTTGTCCAATCGAAGAAGACCGTCTCATTTCCGTCGATCGTCCCGAGTCCGGTTATGGAAACATTCACTGCCTGCTTCGCGAAGATGATGCCGTATGTTGAAGGGGAAGAGAAGGTGGGGGATTGATAGGGACGGTAATCCGACAGGGACGGACTCCCTTTTAACACGGCTCCCCGCTCGAGATACAGATCGACATTCGACTTTAACTCAACAGTTCCGGTCAAAAAGATTCCGGAAGGCACTACGACGGTTCCTCCGCCTAAAGAATAACACGAATCAATCGCTCTCTGGATTGCCGCAGTATTGACAGTGCGGTCATCCGCTTTCGCACCGAATGAAACGATATTCACCGACGATGAAGAATGTATCCCGTAACCGACGTGCGGAAACAGTTGGATGAGAACGACGAACATCACGATGAACTGCACCAAAGTTTTCATGGATTGAATGATTTATGGAATGAGCTGTACCATTACTACGTCATGCGACGCAATGTCCGCGGTTAAAGTTGTTCCAGTGGTGCCGATATTCTTTTTGTTCCATAAGTCACGGATCTGATACACCATATCTTTTTTCAAAGTACGTTTTGTCAGATCGTCATAGACCTCATGCTTTGACCAATTAAAATTCAATGTCTGTTTCTTGTCCGAGCGGTTCAAAAAACAGACAGCCCATTGCTCATTCTTCAGCGGTTTGACCCAGACGTCGATACCGTTCGGCAGATCGATATACCGGAATCCCTGCACACCGAGTGAATCCTGATCCACTGCTATCGCCTCGGTATTGGTTAGGATGCCCGCTGTTTCTTTCGACATGGAGCGAACATCATTTCCGGCGATGAGAGGAGCAGCCAGCATGCACCAGAGGGAGAAATGCGCTCTGCTTTCAGCGACGGTGAGTCCGGAATTTCCGACTTCCATCATATCGGGATCGTTCCAGTGTCCCGGTCCGGCATATTTGCGGATATCTTTTCTCATCTCGATCGTTCTCATGATTCCCCACGAAGACCACGTGCCGTGATCGATCTGACAATCGAAACAATCGGTGATGTCGCCGGTCGTTCTCCAGAGATGACCGATCTCTTTTCCCCATGTCCACGGAGCATTCTCACCCCATTCGCAGATGCTGAAGACGATGGGACGTCCAGCAGCAAATAATGCATCGCGCATCGTTGTATAAGCGGCTGGAGCATTGATGCCGGCGGTGTTGCACCAGTCATATTTTAGATAATCGATCCCCCATTTTGCGTATGTCAGAGCATCCTGATATTCATATCCGCGGCTGCCGGGATGGCCGGCGCAGGTCTTGTTTCCGGCACAGGAATAGATCCCGAGTTTCAATCCTTTGGAGTGGACATAATCCGCCAAAGCTTTCATCCCCGAAGGGAAGTGCTTGGAATCGGGATAGATGAATCCGAGACTGTCCCTGCCGCCGTGCCAGCAGTCATCGATGATCACGTACTGATATCCGGCAGCTTTCATTCCGCTTGTGATCATGGCATCCGCCGTATTTCGGATGAGCGATTCATCCACGCTGCAGCCGAAGTTATTCCAGCTGTTCCATCCCATCGGGGGAGTCAGTGCAAGTCCTTCAAATTTTTGTGCGGCCGCGTTGCTGCCGAAAAGGATAAGGAACACAATGGTTAAGAAAAAATATTTCGTTCTCATGATGTTGCTCCTTTTCCGGAGATTGACTTATTCTCTGAATAGTAAAACCTCCGCTGCTTTTCCGAAAGGTTCCTTCGGCGTGGTGAATTGTCATTCCCGCGAGTTTTTGGCGGGAATCCATGATGTGGATGCCCGATAGAAACATTTCCCAACGGGATCCCTTTGGGACGGGCATGAC
>JBMOHT010000096.1:0-13985 GCA_049317705.1 Bacteroidota bacterium
GCGTGACCTTGAGTGAACTTCCCGAACTATTGCGCAATGCCCGTATCCGTAACCCAAAACTCAGGACCGTGATCAAAGCGGACCGTGAGTCACAGTATAAGGTCATTCAGGGTGTGATGGAAACATTACAGAAACAGGGGATCACCCGTTTCAACCTGGTGACTGATATAGAGAAATAAAATTTAGGAGTACGAACTATGGCAGATGTAGATTTATCGCAATCGAAAGGCAAGCAGAAGCACGGCGGAAAGAAGAAGCGCAAACGCATCAATGTTCGCGTGGATATGACGCCGATGGTGGACGTTGCATTCCTTCTGTTGACCTTTTTCATGCTTACGACATCAATGAGCAAACCTCAGACCATGGAGATCAATCTACCTCCGGCAGATTCAGAGGGGAAAGTGAATAATGTGGAAGTTGCTGCATCCAATCTGTTAACGGTGAGGGTGCGCGATGATTTCAAGATGTTCTATAATATCGGCGAAGATAAACCGACCGCAGTCGATGGAAGCGATCGTAAAGCGAAACTGATCAACCTCGGTAAATTGTTGAAGGAACGCAGTTCCGCCAATCCTAAGCTGATCACACTCATCAAGATCGATGACAAAGCAAAATATATCGATATGGTGGATGTCATGGATGAGATGAATATCAACGGCATCAGTCGGTTCAGTATCGCTCCGATGGCTGAGAAAGACAAACAAGAAATCGCAACGTTATAATTTAACGCTGTAATGGAGAAAGTATTATGGCTACAGCAACAGCCCCGACAACAGGGTATGGTTATCAGGAACTCCGGACGCTCTCACGAAAATATTCGATGACAGCGCTCATCGTTGCCGGAAGTTTCCATTTTGGAGGCATGGGTGCCTATTATGGAGTTCAGGCGCTTCTGGAAGAGGACGAACCTGTATATTCCGTACGTATCATGAAATACAGCGACCTCGGTCCGCCGCCATCTATCACCAATTCGCAGGCAGCTCCCGCAGTCTCTGTTGAAGCACCGACCGCAAAACCGACCGTAGGAACTCCCGTTCCGGTACCGGATGCCGAGATCAATCCCGAACAGACCATCGCAAGCCAGGAAGAGATGGCCGCGACGGGTCCGATCGGTGAAGGAGAAGGAACCGGCGGTCCTGTGGAGATTGAATCGGATGTGAAGATCGAAGAGGACGGCCCGCCGCCCGATTTCGTTCCGGTGGAAAAACAGCCGCAGCCGCTTCCCGGAAACAATCCTGCTCCTGTCTATCCTGAGATCGCGCGCCGCGCCGGTGTTGAAGGCACCGTGTGGGTGAAGATCTGGGTGGACAAAGAAGGAAATCCGAAAAAAGCACAGGTGCTGAAATCCGATGCAGAACTGTTCAATCAGCCTGCGATCGATGCGGCAATGCGGTGGAAATTCACTCCGGCGATCATGAACAACGGTCCGGTCTCGGTCTGGGTGTCGATCCCATTCAAGTTCAAACTGAACGCAGGGCGGTAACGGAGAACATGGATCCTTCGAAGATATTTGTGTACTTCGGGTATGCAATGGCGGCGTTGTTCTTTGGGTTGGGTGTATATGTGTTGTTCTTCATTCCTGCAGAACTTCATGTTCCCGAGAATTTTCGCGTGATGTTCGGTGTTATCCTGCTGCTCTACGGGCTCTATCGTGTTATTTCACTCCGAATTAAAGAACGGCAAGCAGATGAAGAACTGTAACCGCTGGTATTCATTCCTTGTTGTGCTCCTCTCTGTCGTACTCTGTTCCTGTTCCAACGAGAAACGTGAGACCCTGACCAGCGGGAGTCTCACGATGATGACCTCTGAAGATGTCTTTCCGGTGATCGATATCCAGGCCGGAGATTTCCAGCGGATGTATGACCAGGTGAAGATCAGGAACATCTCTGTGTCATCTCGAGAAGCCGTCGTTCAGCTTCTCAATGACAGTGTGAAATTGATCGTGTGTGCGAGGGGATTCAACGAAGAAGAGAGAAGTGTCATTGCCAAGAATGAATTAGAGATCGATTCCGTCAAGATCGCCTTTGACGGAATTGCTGTTTTGGTGAATCAGAAGAATGCGCTCAGCAGACTGACGGTCGCGGAAGTGAAACAGATCCTTTCCGGATCGACGGACCGATGGACGGGAGTCAGTGACTCGAAACTGTCCAGCGCAGTGATCGTCGCGGTCGGCGATCCGAACAGCGGAGTCAATGAATATCTGAGGACCAGGATCCTGGACGGCGGGTCGATCAAAGGGAATGTCGTTCCGTGTGCAACGTCCGCGGATGTCATGACGGTCGTGAAGGAGCATCCGAATGCGATCGGCTTTGTAAGTCTAGCCTGGCTCGCTAAAATGCCGGAACAGCTGCGGGTGCTTGAGATCGGAGATCCGGCATTCCGCAGGGACAGCACGGTAACGGAGTTGGAATATTTCACACCGCACCAGGCGCATATCTATAGGAAGTTTTACCCGTTATCAAGGACCATCTATCTGTATGCATTGAATGTCGGGAAGGGACCTGGACTTGGGTTCATGTCTTTTGCGGCAAGCTCAGATGGTCAAAAGATCATTGTCAGCAATGGACTCGTCCCGGCAACCATGCCGGTGCGGTTGGTTCAGTTAAACACCCCATAAACTCAAAAGGAAGAATAATGAAAGTAATCGTTTCACTGTTGTTGATCGTTTCTTTCAGTGTTGCACAGGACGATCTTACGAAAGGGAAGGAAGCGCTCAGCAAAAAGGCATATGATGAAGCGTTGACATATTTCCAGAAATTTCAAACGGCGAATTCACGGAATGGTGAAGCGAATTATTATGTCGGAGAAACGTACCGCTTGAAGGGTGACATGCAGAATGCTCAGACGGCGTTGGAACGCGCGTTGGATTTTGACGATGAATTCGAACCATCTCTTGTCTCTATCGTTCGTGTCTACGGAAAACTGGGACTGTGGGACAAAGCAGCGAAGAAATATAAACTGATCGAGAAATATCATAAGAACAGTACGGTCGGACCGATCGCGCTTGGTCAGACATATCTCGAAACAGATTCACTCGACAAAGCATCGATCTACTTCTCGAAAGCGAAGGAACTCGACCCTAAGTGTGTAGAAGCTTTCATCGGCCTCTCCGAAGTCTATGCACGTCAGAATGTGATCGTCCTCGCTGTGGACAATCTTCGGACGGCCACACAGATCAATCCGACGGACCCGTCACTGTGGTACCGTCTTGCCACTACCATCATGAAGAACCGCGGTTTGAATTCCGCACAGATCGAAGAAGTGGTTGCGGCGCTCCAAAAGTCGATCGAACTGGATCCGAACAATACACAGGCATTGTTCGACGCAGCGAACATCTTCTATAAGATCAAATACTGGCGTCAGGCAGCGGAATTTTTCAAGAAATATACCGATGTGAAGAAAGATAACGCCGAAGCATGGGAGAAATACGGAACATCGGCTTACAACGCAAAAGCGTATACGGATGCGATCACCGTTCTTGATATGGCGATCTCGCTCAATCCGAAGAACAGTGAATTGAAGTCGATGCAGGCGCATTCGCTGTACCTTGCAAAGGAATATCAGAAATCCCTTGCGCTCTATAAAGGATTTCCGGTCGATTCATTGAACAGCGAACAGCTCTATCGAATGGGATTCTCCTACTATCAGTTGAAAGATACGGTCAATGCGATAGGGTATCTGGAAAAGACGCTGGCGCTCGACAAAGAGAATATGGATGCGATCGGAACGCTTGCTGCCATTTATCTGACCCAGAAGAAGTACGACAAAGCGGTCGTCGAATACGAAAAGATGCTCGCGAAAGATCCGAAGAACCTGACGGCGTTGTACTGGAGTGCTTATTCGTACTTTGTGCTCGATAAGATCGACAAAGCAAAATCCTACTATAAGACGATCGTCGCAATGCGCCCGAACAATCCGCAGTATCATCAGTCGCTTGTGCAGATATACAGTCTGCAGGATTCCTCCGATCTCGGCAGGTATCATGCAACGGCGATGATCGGACTGTCGGACAGTATCATGAAGGCTGATCCGTCCAAAGCGGTGCAGCAGACACAGATGATCATCGGCGGATACCGTTCGCTTGCTCTGTTCGATTATAAAGAGAAGAAGATGAAATCCTCCATTGAGAAATTGGAGAAGGCCGTAACATATGAAAAGGATAAGAAGGATATCGGCTTACACCTCTTCCTGGCACAGATGTATGCGGTGGACAGCAGCAATCCTGAATATACCAATGATGAAGCAAAGAAAGTAAAAGCCAAAGCGTGTCAGGAATACGCATTGGTGCTGAAACTGGATCCGAAGAACGCGGCGGCAAAGAAGGAATCCGGTCAAATGAATTGCGGACAATAACTCTCTACATCCATTACTCAATCTTACAAAGGTGAGCCATGAAAAAAATGTTTTCACAAATGTCGTTCGTTCTTATGCTGGCGCTGGCAGCGGTCCTGGCAGGTTCGCTGACATCCTGTAAAAAGAAAGTAGAACTTCCGGTCATAGCGGAATGGGATACATATCAGGATCCGATCAATGGTATGGAAGTACAATATCCGAAGGAATGGATGAGGGCAACAGATCCGAAACGGACGAAGATCTCCTCATCGCAGACCGTAGCAGATAAGTTCTTCGAACTGTATTCACAGGGAAGCACCACCGTGAATGCTGAACAGGGCGGAGTTGAGATCGAGATCACGTCGGAAAAATTCGCGGATATCAATGTCGGCACACTGGAAGCATATAAAGCGACGACCATGGAGAATTTCTCCGCATTGAAACTCGGCGGCGAACAAGCGGCGACACTCGGCAAAGAGAACGGATTCAAATTCTCTTTCAAAGTGAAGGTCGGTAAAGAGACATCGCTCCAGGGTGAGAAGATCATCGTTGCTCACGACAGTGCGTTCTATACTGTCACGATCTCCGGATTCAATGAATACTTCGAAGTATATAAACCCCTTCTTGATAAGGTCGTAGAATCGATCAAACTGCCGAAACCGAAGATCTCCTATAAGGACCCGAATGCGGCAGCACTACCGTCCGCTGAAGTCACGAAATTCAGCAATGATTTTGTTGAATTCGAACATCCGGACAATTACGAAGTGAGCATGCCGAAAGAGAAGAAGGGCGGAGCACTGCATACGCTCCATCTGCAGGGACTGCGTCAGGACTGCACGCTTGATCTGGATATCTTCCCCACCAAGACGGACAAAGGGGAAGTGAAATTTGATAAATTCGTTGAAGACAACAAAGCAAAATTCAAACCGAAATCGTCGGTCTCCGCAAAGATCGACGGTGCGAATGCTACTGTTGTGACAGCCACACCGCCTGCAAAGGATATTGAACGTTCGGTCTACTTCACGACCAAAGGCGACAAGATCTATCAGGTGGTCGTAACGTGGTACAAACCGCTGACCAACGATTTCAAACCCGCATTCGATAAAGTTGTTGCTTCGCTGAAACTGAAATAAACCGTATCTATATCCACTGTGAATGCCGAAATGTGATGCATTTCGGCATTCGTATTTATTGAAGGGAATCATGAATTTCAAGGACCTACCGATCGGCAACGATTTTCCCCGAGTGATCAACGCTGTTGTGGAGATACCGCAGGGGAGCAGAAATAAGTATGAGTATGATGTGGAACTCGGGGTATTCAAACTCGACCGTGTTCTGTATTCTTCCATGCATTATCCTGAAGCATATGGGTTTGTCCCGAGCACGCTGTGGGATGACGGCGATCCGCTTGATATCCTGATCTTCATCGATCAACCGCTCTTTACCGGCGTGATCGTTGAAGTGAAACCGATCGGTATCCTCCGGATGAAGGACGAAAAAGGATTGGATGACAAACTGCTCTCCGTTGCGGTCAATGATCCTACCTACCGAAATATCAACGATGTGACGGAAGTGCCGAAACACCTTCTGGTGGAGATCGAGCATTTCTTCACCAGCTATAAACTGCTGGAAGGAAAGCACGTAGAAAGTTTCGGCTGGGACAATGTTGTAGTTGCGATGGAATCAGTGAAGCAGGGGAACGATATGTATAATAGGAATAAGATCAATTCAAAATAGTTCTGCAGACCGGACCATCTCACGTGAAATAGACATTAACTAATTGAGGAAAGAATGATGATGAAAGTATTTCTGCCTGCACTGTTGTTGTTATGCACCGCACTCTCTGCTCAGTCCATCGGCTATACCACACATGCAAAACCGATCTTTAACAAATACGGTTGCACGGACTGCCACGGCGGTTCCGGTAATTTCTTTTTGGACGCGTATGCGACGGTCTTTACGACGGGAAATCATAAACCGGTGGTTGTGGCCGGTGATACCAACAGTGTTTTGATCAAAAAGATCAAGGGTATCGCAGGATTCGGTGACCAGATGCCGAAAGGCGGTCCGGTGATGGATCCTGCCGATCTGAGAGTGCTGATCAATTGGGTATTGCAGGGGGCAGTCGAGAATCCGACGACCGAAGTACGGACAGGAAATGCGGAAGTGATACCAACATTCGCATTACAACAGAATTATCCGAATCCGTTCAATCCGTCAACCACGATCGAATACTCAGTAGCGGTACCGGGGAATGTTCGGTTGACCGTATACAACGAGCTCGGCAAAGAATGTGCCGTGCTGTTCGACCGGACGATGGAAGCAGGTTCATATCGGTATATGTTCGATGCTTCAGCATTACCGAGCGGTGTATACTATTACCGGATACAATCCGCCGGTTCATCCCATGTAAAGAAACTGATGCTGGTGAAATAATCCTTGAAACCTATCACCATCATCGGCGCAGGCGCTGTCGGACGATCATTCGTCCGCGCGCTGACCGATGCCGGCACAGCACCGGCCGGGATATTCTCTGAGAATGGAAGAAGTGCAGCAAAGTTAGCGAACGCTGTAGGAGCGAGATACTTCGGAAGACTTAACGAAGAAATGACACTGTCAAAAACAGTAATTATTGCCGTGCCGGATTCCCGGATCAAAGATGTAGTCGCTACACTCATCGGCAGGAAAGGATCATTCCGCGGCAAGGTCTTCCTGCATACGTCGGGAGGATTGACGAGTGATGAATTACTGCCGTTGAAAAAGAGAGGAGCATCCATCGGTTCGATCCATCCGCTGCAGACGTTTGCAGGGAAAGCGCGTACTGCAAGTGTAAATGATATCTATTGTGCGTTAGAGGGGGATATTCCATCGGTGAAGAGAGCATCGGGTATCGCCCGTTCTTTGGGAATGAAATATTTTGTGATACGGAAGAAGGATAAGGTTGCCTATCATATTGCCGCGGTGTTTGCGTCGAATTATCTGGTGACCGTTCTCTCCGTTGCCGAACGGGTGGCAAAACAGTTTGGTCTGCAGGAGAAGGACTATCGGAAGATCATGCGTCCGCTGGTATTGCAGACGATCGGGAATGTGCTGGAGACATCGCCGGCAGAAGCGCTGACCGGACCGATCATGCGTGGAGACGGCATAACGGTTGCAAAACATATCAAGGAACTTGAGTCTGTTCGATCATTGAAACAATTCCTTCCGCTCTATGCGGTCTTGGGAATTGAAACAGCACACTTAGCACAACGGCGGAAATGATGCTCGCGGATTATCACACCCATAATTATCTCTGTAAACATGCGGATGGAACTCTTGAAGAGTACGTTCGGCATGCCGTATCGATCGGACTGAATGAGATCGGTCTGTCCGATCATACTCCGATGCCGGATAATTGGGACAGTGAGGTGCGGATGACCGAAGAGCAGTTCAACACAGTATATGTGCCTGCCGTGAAAGAACTTCAGGAGAAATACAAAGGGACCATCTCCGTAAAATTCGGGCTGGAAGGTGATTTTATGCCGGGGACCGAAGACTGGGTAAAAACATTCAATTCGAAGAGTGACTTTGATTATGTCATAGGATCCGTCCATTATCTGGATGACTGGGGATTCGATAATCCGTTGTTCGTGGCAAAGTATGATGAAAAAGATGTGAATGATATCTATGGACTGTATTATGAGCGCATCGCCCAATCAGCGGCCTGCGGTCTGTTCGATATCATCGGGCATTGTGACCTTGTGAAGAAGTTCGGCCACCGACCGACCAAAAAGATGGAAGAAGTGCTTCGGGAAACATTTAAAATAGTGAAGCAGCATGATATCGCCGTCGAGATCAACACCTCAGGACTCCGCAAGCCGGTGAAAGAGATGTATCCGAGCGAGAATATCCTGTCGATCCTTTCGGAGTATAAGATCCCGCTCACGCTCGGTTCGGATGCCCATACACCGACGGATGTCGGCAGAGATTTTGACCTTGCCAAAGGATTCATCGAGAAATATGCCGGAGGAAAGTTCTCCGTTTTCAATAAGCGCCAACGAAGTGAAGTGAATATCTAATGGATAAACGGATCATCATAATCGCCATCCTTGCCGTTACAGCGGTGATCCTGACCTCAGTGAAGGAATGTTCGGGTTCCGGTAGTAGCGGATTCAGTTTATCTTCATCGCCCAAACAAGCGGTCACCGGAGAACGTGTTTTTGCCATGGCAGATACCACATTGAAAGCCCTTGGCATACGAAAAGAAAGTATCCGTCCGGTCAGGAACAGGAATGATGTGCGGGTGTATATGCCGCCATCCTTCGATCCACTCTTGTTCGTCCGTGCGATGAAGGATTCCCTCAGCCAGTACCGTGCTGAGATCGTTTCATCGGAGAATAATAAGGACAAGAGTTCGATCGTTCAGATCAGGAACGGAGAGACGATCCTAAAAAGTTTCATCTTCAGTAAAGAGACAGCAACAGCAGCCAAGAAAGGAGTTCCACCATCGCAGCCAAAGAAGCAAATTCGATAATGGAAAAGATCGTGTCGCTTGCAAAGCGGCGCGGATTCGTGTTTCAATCCAGTGAGATCTACGGAGGCCTGAACGGCTGCTGGGATTACGGTCCATTGGGCGTGGAGATGCTCAACAATCTGAAACAGGCATGGTGGCGTTCCATGACCTTCCGTGATGATGTGGAAGGGGTGGATGCATCCATTCTGATGCATCCGAAAGTGTGGGAGGCATCGGGACACGTTGCCAACTTTACCGATCCGATGGTGGACTGCAAGCAGTGCAAAGCCCGTTACCGGGTAGATGTGCTGATGGATGAGCTGAATGCGAAGAAGAAGAAGGATGTCCTTCGAGAACTGTTCCCCGGTGAATTCGAGGGACAGCAGTCCGACGAGAAGATCGTGAATGAATTCGCTTCACGTATCGCATCCGATGAAGCAGTTGCCAACGCACTGAAAGCGGTCGCGTGTCCGAACTGCGGCAATAAGGCAACATTCACCGAAGCACGCCAATTCAATCTGATGTTCAAGACCTTTGTCGGTCCGGTCGAGGATACGAACAATGTCGTGTATCTCCGTCCGGAAACAGCGCAGGGGATCTTCGTCAATTTCCTGAATGTGCAGAGTGCCTCACGGCAGAAACTTCCGTTCGGTATCGCGCAGATCGGGAAAGCATTCCGCAATGAGATCAATACGAAGAACTTCCTGTTCCGGACCCGTGAGTTCGAACAGATGGAGATGCAATATTTTGTGAAACCGGGTGAAGAGGACAAATTCTTTGAATACTGGCGCGAGGAACGGATGAAATGGTTCCTGGAGCTTGGGATGAAACAGGAGAATCTGCAGTGGCACAAGCATGAGAAACTGGCGCACTATGCGAAGAACGCGTTCGATATCGAATTTAAATTCCCGTTCGGCTGGGGTGAAGTGGAAGGGATCCACAGCAGGACGAATTTCGATCTTTCGCAACATGAACAGTTCTCAGGAAAATCATTGAAATATTTTGATGAACAGTCCAAAGAGAAATTCGTGCCGTTCGTTATCGAGACATCGGTCGGAGCGAGCCGTTCATTTATGGCGTTCCTCTGTGCATCGTATGATGAAGAGATGGTCGAAGGAGAGATGAGGACCGTGCTGCATCTTCACCCGAAACTTGCCCCGATGAAAGCGGCCATTCTGCCGCTGGTGAACCGCGACGGCATGGATGAGATCGCAAAGACGATGACGAAGGACCTGCAGAAGTATTTCCGAGTCTTCTACGATGACAGCGGAGCGATCGGACGCCGGTATCGAAGACAGGATGAGATCGGAACGCCATTTTGCTTTACAGTGGATTCTCAGACATTAACGGACCAGACTGTGACCGTCAGGGAACGTGATTCTATGAAGCAGGACCGTATCGCCATGAGTGCGGTGCGGGATTATCTCTTGGAAAGAATATGAACCGAACGATCAAGAATATCTTCGTGAATCCTGAACTGCAGATCCCCCGTGCAGGATGGCGGATCGCCCTTCTTTTGGCATTGTTCATGGGAGTGAATATCGCTGTAACAACTCCGATCATGCGTGTCTTTAAGACGATCCCGGATTTTCCGATGCAGGCAGTCGGAATGTTCATTGCGTACAGTCTTCTCACACTCAGTACGTGGGTCATCCTTAAATTTGTTGATAAGCGTCCTTTCCATTCCGCAGGGTTGACATTCAAAGCGAACTGGGGAAAAGAGTTGTCGCAGGGATTACTCTTCGGATCGGGGATGATGTCATTGATCTACCTGATAGAATATTCGACCGGTATGGTGGTCATACAATATCGCGACCTTACCACTCAGCAATCGCTCATTATCTTTGCGAACAGTCTGGCGTTGTATATCGTTGTCGGATACGGTGAAGAACTGATGTTCCGCGGATACATCTTCCAAACATTCGCCGAGGGAACGAATAAACTTATTGCTACACTCTGCGTGTCGCTCTTATTTGCGGCGGCCCATATGTCGAATCCCAATGCATCCGTCTTCGGGATCATCAATGTCGGTCTTGCAGGGGCTTGGCTTTCACTGGCCTATATCAAGACCGGAGCTCTCTGGCTGCCGATCGGCATGCATATCTCATGGAATTTCTTCCAGGGCTTCGTGTATTCATACCCCGTAAGCGGTACGACATCGTTAAGGGAACAGATCGGCACTGCGGTCGTTAACGGACCGGAGTGGATCACCGGCGGTGCCTTCGGGCCTGAGGGAGGAGCACTGGCAACACTTATGCTCGTTCTCTGTTCAGCCATGATCTACAAGTGGAACTGGATCAGTTCTTCGGATCGTCTCTGGAGCTATGATCAATGGAAAGAGGAACGGAAGCAGCGTCTTGCCGCCGTGAATGTTGAACCAACCCAGCCGCCATTGTGATGAATGTGACCAGAACCGTATTTCTCTTCATCCTTTTTACCTCGGTCTCATTCTCTCAGTGGGTCACTTCGCCGGATTTCGATGCGCAGGCACAGCGGGGGATCAACGCCGTATATAATCTCGAGTTCGAGAAGGCGAACACAGAGTTCTCCGCATTGGCGAAGACCTATCCTTCGCATCCTGCGGGGAGATTCTTCCTGGCGATGATCGACTGGTGGAAGATCCTGATGACGATCGACGACGAATCCCATGATGATCAATTCATCAGGAAGATGGATGATGTGATAGAATTATGCGACAGTCTGCTGGATGTGAATGATAATGATGTGAGTGCATTGTTCTTCAAAGGCGGGGCGCTTGGATTCCAGGGACGTCTTCGAGCGAACAGAAACAGCTGGATCAAAGCGGCCAACGACGGACGGCTTGCCCTTCCGATCGTGCAAAAAGCATACAAGATCGCACCGGATAATTACGATATCCTCTTAGGGATCGGGATCTATAATTATTATGCATCAACGATCCCGGAAAAATATCCGATCGTGAAACCGGTGATGGTGTTCTTCCCGACCGGCGATAAGGTGAAGGGGATCGAGCAGCTGACGAAAGCATCGGAGAAGGCAAAATTCGCATCTCTGGAGGCCAAGTATTTCCTGCTGCAGCTCAGCTATAATTATGAACGCCAATATGAACGGGCGTATGAACTCTCCACATCGCTCTGGAACAGATTCCCGAACAATGTTGTTTTTCACCGGTATGTCGGCAGGAGTGCGTTCTCGCTCTCAAAATTCGGTGAAGCACAGGGTGCCTTTGCCGAGATCCTGAAGCGTTGCGACAACGAACAGCGCGGTTATTCCGGATTTGCAAAACGCGAAGCGTTATACTATCTGGGAATGGTCGCATTGAATACGAACACCCTTGACCAAGCACTGAAATACTTCTATCAATGCGATGAGCTGTGCCGCACGATGGACAAGGATGAGCCCTCGCCGTTCATGACCATGACGAACCTCCGCATCGGAATGATCTACGACCTGCAGAAGAAACGGAATTACGCCGTGATGCAGTATCAGAAGGTGCAAAAACTGAAAAAGTTCGAGAATTCACTCGAGCTTGCGGATCAATATCTGAAGAAACCATACGTACAATGAATGAACTGACAATCTATATCATTCTGGCGGGAGTTGTTGCCGGCGGGGCGGAGATCCTCGGCGGTGCCTTCATTGCCTGGAAACGGGACCTCTCCAAAAAGATCCAGGAGAACCTTATAGCACTGGGTGCCGGATTCCTTCTCGCATTGGTGATGATCGACCTCCTACCGGAAAGCATCGAGAATCTCGGGAGCATTGCTCCGCTGTGGATGCTCATCGGATTCAGCATGATCCATTTTGTGGAGCATACTGTCGTGAAGCATCTCCATTTCGGAGAGGAGACGCATTCGCATGTGATGGTATCAAAGGTGGCGAGTTATTCCGCATTTTGGGGATTGTTCATCCACGCATTCTTCGACGGTCTGGCGATCTCCGCCGGGATGTATTACGATCTGCCGCTCGGTATCCTGATCTTCATTGCGATCCTGCTGCACAAATTTCCAGAAGGACTGACCATCGCATCCATTATGCTGGCATCGAATCAATCCCGCTCAACGGCGATCAAGGCAACAGCCGGTATCGCAGCGGGGACGATGATCGGTGTGTTCATGATCTTTTTCCTTCAGAGCGTCGATCCCAAAGTGACCGGATATGCGTTCGCGTTCTCGGCCGGTGCGGCATTATATGTGAGCGCGAGCGATCTCATTCCGGAGATCAACCGTTCCGATAACCGCATTCTTTCGCTGGTGGTCTTTGTGGGAATGATGCTGTATTACGCGAGCGGAGTATTCCTGAAAGGGATCGTGGGTCACTAAAAGAGAACAGCCACAGAGAACACTGAGAGATTGTAAAGGCATTCTAAAATCACTTTTTTCAAAAGGAATAAAAACCCCTCGTTCATTGACGAGGGTTCGTTATTTCAGCAGATCAGTCGACCTTAAATGTCGAGTCCTATCGTGATCCTTGAGATGCTTCCGATCTCTCCGTAGGAGTTGAATCCGTAATCAAGTCTCAGTCCTTTCAGAACCAATCCTCCGCCGAGTGAGAATCCGGCCATACCTGCCGATGTACCGATCTTCAATTCCTTCCTCCGTTCATTGTTGTATCCGAACCGGAAGCGGAGTGCTTTGCTCAGTGTGAATTCACCGCCAAGGGTGAATGAGGTGAATTTGTCGAAGAAAGAGTTCCGTTCCTCGTTCAGTTTATTGAAGTTCACATTTAGCTGCAGGGGAAGATGAGCGGGTTTGATGGTCCCGCCGATCTTGATCTCGAACGGCAGCGGCTCTTTCTTGGTCCCGTAATAATCGATCTGCGATCCCATATTCGTCAGCGAAGCTCCGAGTGCGATCTGATCGTCACCCGGAATGAGATACATTATGCCCAGGTCCAGACCCAATGCGGACGAATTGACATCGGCTATGGAGGAGTAGATATATTTTCCGGTGACGCCGTAGTACAGATTCTCATCAAAGATACTCGCGAGAGTCGCGGAGACAGCAAGATCGCCGGCACCGAATGTTCCGGTGGAGATCCCCTGATCGTTCATCCCGTCGAAGGATCCGTAATTGATATAATTTACGCCGAATCCGACCACACCGATCTCCTGCACATTCTGCGTGTAGGCGGCAAATCCGGATTTGATGTCCAGAACGTGACTTGTGTATCCCACAGCGGC
>JBMOHT010000097.1:0-13864 GCA_049317705.1 Bacteroidota bacterium
CAACGAGAAAGAATCCTGTCGCGAACCAGCGTAAGATTTTTGTGATGATCGGTCTTGTCATATGTGATGGCATTTGTTCAGTATCTTAATAATCTCTCGCAAAGCCCCATGGGAGCAGGCCTCTAAGTCGCAAAGGATTTGATTATTTTATTATTATGGATTCCCTGCCTGTCTTAATGACCGATACTCGGCGGCAGGCCGCCAACGACATATACCGTCAACGTTTTACTTTGTCGGAGCGAGGAGCTTTACTATTCAGATTTCTCAATCGCCAGAGTAGAGATCATGAGCTCGATCGAAATGACAGTTACTGAATATTTGTTGATCGATCTTGAATTTACATCAATGCATTTTTCAGGATCTCTTCCTGTTCCATCTGATGACGCTTGAGTGAACCGGTCGCCGTGCTCGCCGAAGCGGCGCGTCCTGCATACCGTAATTTCTGGGAGACAAGAAGATCATCGCGGAGACGGTCGGCAAGGAAATTCCATGCCCCCATGTTCTTCGATTCTTCCTGCAGCCAGACCACATCGGCAGCATTGCTGTATTTGCCGAAGACCGCTTTCAGTTCCTCGGAAGGATATGGATAGAATTGTTCGACACGGACAAGCGCAACATTGTTCAGCAAATGTTCCTTCTGCATCTGCAGAGCATCATAATATACTTTGGCCGAGCAGAGCACGATACGGTCCACATTCTCAGGGACTGCGTTCGCATCATCGATCACTCTATGGAATTTTCCTTCTGTGAACTCCGTCGGCGTCGAGATCACCAGCGGATGGCGGAGCAGTGATTTCGGGGTCATCATGATCAGCGGCTTGCGCTGAGCATCGCGCATCTGGCGGCGGAGCACATGAAAATACTGGGCTGGTGTGGATAGATTACAGACCTGCATATTATCTTCCGCACATAACTGCAGATACCGTTCAAGTCGCGCACTGGAGTGTTCCGGTCCCTGTCCTTCATAACCGTGCGGAAGCAGTAATACAAGATCGCACGGCTGCTGCCACTTCGCTTCCGATGCGGCGATGAATTGGTCGATGATCACCTGTGCGCCGTTCGCAAAGTCGCCGAACTGAGCTTCCCACAGCACAAGTGACAGCGGATCGGAGACACTATAACCGAATTCGAATCCGAGGATAGCAAATTCGGAGAGCAGACTGTCGAACACATACACCTTCCCCTGTCCTTCGCGGATATGCTGCAGAGGGACATACTCTTCGGCGGAATTCGCATCATACAGGATCGCATGACGGTGACTGAATGTTCCGCGGCCGACATCCTCGCCGCTCAGGCGGACGTCGTTCCCTTCGTGCACCAGCGTGCCGAATGCAAGCGCCTCGGCAAATCCCCAATCGATCTTCGTCTCTTCGTTGAACGTGCGGCGCTGTTCCAGCATCTTCACCAGTTTTGCATTCGGGATGAAATCCTGCGGGAGCGCTCCAAGATGCCGCGCCACAAGACGGAGGAATTCGAATTTCACTTTCGTCTCACGGAACGGCTGCATCGAAGCGATCTGTTCCTGCGTCACCGCGAGAGCAACATCCGCTTTCATGTGCATTTCACGTTTGTGCGATGCTTCATGGGCGCGTTCATACCGTTCCCGAGATTCGACCTGCATCTTCTCATATTCTTCTCTGGTCAATTCCCTGTCCACGATCAAGCGTTCACCATAGATCTGATGGACCGTCGGATGGGATTTGATCTTCTTGTAGAGCAGCGGCTGAGTGTAACTCGGTTCATCCCCTTCGTTATGTCCGTATTTCCGAAAACAGAACATGTCGATGACCACATCCTTCTTAAAAGCGTTGCGATATGCAACAGCAAGGGCCGCCACGCGTGCGCACGCTTCAGGATTATCCCCGTTCACATGGAAGATCGGTGCCTGCACCATCTTCGCTACGTCCGTACAGTATGGAGTAGAACGGGCATCATCCGGCGATGTGGTGAAGCCGATCTGGTTATTAATGATGACGTGGATCGTTCCGCCGGTCCGGTATCCTTTTAACTGCGAAAGATTGAGCGTTTCAGCGACAATTCCCTGTCCTGCGAACGCAGCGTCACCGTGGACGAGTATCGGAAGCACCTTCTCGCGGTTCACATCACCACGGCGGTCCTGCATAGCGCGGACCATTCCTTCTACTACGGGATTCACTGCTTCAAGATGACTCGGATTCGGAGCAACCTCGACGGTGATCTCTTTTCCATTCAATGTCCTATGAACTCCATGAGCACCGAGGTGATACTTCACATCGCCGGAACCCTGGATCGATTTCGGATCGACATTCCCTTCGAACTCAGAGAATATCTTAGCAAGCGATTTTCCGATCGTGTTCGCGAGAACATTCAGCCGTCCGCGATGAGCCATGCCGATCACTGCACGCTCTCCGCCGTAATCCGCCAGTTCATCGAGAATAACATCAAGAATGGTCATGAACGATTCCGCTCCTTCGAGCGAGAACCGTTTGTGTCCGATGAATTTTGTGTGGATGTAATTCTCGAATCCTTCAGCGTGTATCAATTTCTTTAACAGCTGTATCTTTCGTTCACGCGGAAGCGGTGACCGGTTGCGCGACGGCTCCATCTTCATGATGAGCCATTTCTTCTGTTCGGGATCCTGGATATTCATGAACTCAACACCGACCGAACCGCAATAGGTCGCATACAAAATGTCGAGGATGTCCCGCAATGTTGCTTTGGTATATCCTTCTTTATTCGAGAAGAGGAATTCACGGTCCAGATCCCACAATGTCAGTCCATAATATGCCGGATCGAGTTCGGGATGGTTCTTCGGTTCATCCACGAGCGGATCGAGATGAGCGATCAGGTGTCCGCGCACACGATAAGCATTCACCAACTGCTGCACTCGAGCTTGCTTCTCGATGATATCCTGGTTCGCACCGCCGTCCATTCCCATCGACGTCACGTCGCTGGTCCATTTCACAGACGTGAACGGGACATGCAGGTCCGCGAACAGATCATCATAGAATTTCTCTTCGCCGTTCACCAGTGAATGGATATACTGCAGGAACTGTCCCGACTCTGCCCCCTGTATCACGCGGTGGTCGTAGGTGCAGGTGATGTTCATGACCTTACTGACGCCGAGTGCGGAGAGTGTCTGCGGAGACATCCCCTGATGTGCTGCGTCGTAACCGATGGAACCGGTGGCGATGATCGCTCCTTGACCGGGCATGAGCCGCGGTGTGGAAGAAACTGTGCCGACCGTGCCGGGATTCGTCAGCGTGATGGAGGTGGACTGGAAATCGGACGGATCAAGAGCGGACTTACGCGCTTTCTCGATAATGGAATCATACGCGGAAAGGAACTGCGCGAAGTTCATCCCCTCGGCATCTTTGATGTTCGGAACGAGCAGTGAACGGGAACCGTCCTTGCGCGTCATATCCACCGCGATACCGATATTGATCTGTGTCTTCTCGTTCTTGTATGCCTGTCCCTCAACACGAGTGAACGACGCATTGATGTTCGGATATTTCTTGAGCGCTTTCACGATGGCCCACGCAATGATGTGCGTGTAGGAAACTTTTCCGCGCGAGCGGGAACCGAGATATTTGTTCAGCAGCGAACGGTTCTCATCCAGCACTTTCACCGGAATGATCCGGAGCGATGTCGCGGTCGGAAGCGATAACGACGCTTCCATATTGTCCACGATCTTTCCGGCAACACCGCTGATGGCAGAAAGCTGCTTGTGGACTGAGGCCATGGTCGGTGCAGGTTTTACAGTTGGTGTTGGAATAGTGGACTCGACCTTTACGGCGGAATCCATCTTTGCAGATTTTTTCGGAAGGTCGACCGAGCCGGACGCGACGACCTCGGCGAACAACTGCTGCCATGTTTCGTTCACTGAATTCGGATCGTCAATATACTGTTGAAGTACATCCCAAACATAACTGGTGTTCGGACCGAAGGATTCTAATACTTGCTCAAATTTCTCGGAAATACTATTTGCTGACATACTTTTTATTCCTGAAGTTGTCATGCCGATTGCAGACGAGGCATGACATTCAATAATAGTCACACTACGCTCAGTGTGACTATTGCTTTCCATTTGCTGTTAAAAGATTGATTTAGGACTAAAATATACGATTTTCCTACATCTAAGAAAAGTTAGAATAGACATAAAAAAAGGCACGTTGGCGAACCACCAATCGTGCCTTTTCATTGTCATTATTGAAGTGGTTAGCCGCGCATCAGTTTTTTATACCGAATACGGTGAGGCTGACTGGCATCAATGCCGAGTTTCTTCTTGCGGAACTCTTCATACTCGGAATAGTTCCCGTCGAACCACTGCACCTGACTCTCCCCTTCGAACGCGAGAATGTGCGTTGCTACACGGTCAAGGAACCAGCGATCATGGGAAATGACCACGGCACATCCGGCAAACTCGGATAATGCTTCTTCGAGTGCGCGGAGCGTGTTCACATCCAGATCGTTCGTCGGTTCGTCCAGCAGCAGCACGTTCGCTTCCTGCTTCATCGTCTTGGCAAGATGCACGCGGTTGCGTTCACCGCCCGAAAGCTGACCGACCAGTTTCTGCTGATCGCCGCCCGTGAAATTGAAGCGTGCAACATACGCGCGGGAATTCACTTCACGCGTTCCGAAGCGGAGGATCTCTTCTCCGCCGGAGATCTCATCCCAGATGGTCTTGTTCGGATCGAGAGGGCGGTTCTGATCGACATAGGCAAGCTTCACCGTCTCGCCGATCGTGATGATTCCTGAATCCGGTTTTTCCTGTCCCGTGATCATCCGGAACAACGTCGTCTTACCCGCGCCGTTCGGTCCGATCACACCGATGATGCCGCCGGGAGGAAGATTGAAATTCATATTCTCATAGAGAAGATTGTCGCCGTATCCTTTCGCCACATTCTCCGCGTTGATCACCACGTCGCCGAGACGCGGACCTTTCGGAATGAAAATTTCGATCTCCTCATTCCGTTTCTCATGTTCTTCGGAGAGCATCGATTCATACGACGAGATACGCGCTTTGCTCTTTGCATGGCGTCCTTTCGGATTCATGCGGACCCACTCCAATTCTTTTTTCAGCACTTTCTGACGTTTCGATTCCTGCTTCTCTTCTACCTCAAGGCGTTTCTGTTTCTGTTCCAGCCATGAGGAATAATTCCCTTCGAATGGAATTCCTTCACCCCGGTCTAACTCAAGGATCCACCCGGCGACATTATCAAGGAAATACCGGTCATGCGTTACAGCGAGGACCGTTCCTTTGTATTGCGCAAGGTGCTGCTCAAGCCACGCTACGGATTCCGCATCGAGATGGTTCGTCGGTTCATCCAGCAGCAGCACATCAGGTTCCTGCAGCAGTAAACGGCAAAGAGCAACGCGGCGTTTCTCACCGCCGGAAAGTGTCGTCACCGATGAATCACCGGGAGGACAACGGAGCGCGTCCATCGCCTGTTCCAGTTTACTGTCCAGATCCCACGCGCCGATCTGATCGATCTTTTCCTGAAGTGTTCCCTGCTTCTCAAGCAGTTTGTCGAAATCCGCATCAGGCTCAGCGAACTTTGCGTTGATCGCTTCGTACTCTTTCAGAAGGTTCACGGTATCCTGCACACCTTCTTCAACGATCTCTTTCACAGTCTTCTTCGGATCGAGTTCCGGTTCCTGCGACAGATATCCGAATGTGATCCCTTTCTGCGACTGGATCGTTCCGAGATAGTCCGTATCCACACCGGCGATGATACGCAGCAGTGTGGATTTACCGGCACCGTTCAGACCGAGCACGCCGATCTTTGCACCATAATAGAAAGAGAGGTAAATGTCTTTAAGAACCTGTTTGTTCGGCTTGTGGACTTTTCCGACGCCGACCATGGAGAAAATAATCTTGGTATCGCTCAATTGCGTTCCTTTCGCGGATCTTGTGCTGATGGAAAATGAAATTTTGCTCACGAATATACCGAAAAAATCGGTCATTTCTTAAGATGAAATTTTGTTCTGGTCCCAATGACGTTTCGAGAACATCTGCCATTACATACAATTCGCCCGCCGTCGTGAGCGAAATGATGGATTATTGTCAGAGCCGTAGACTTGCCAGACCTAAAATCTTGGCATGACTTCAGATTCCTCATCGAGATACCTTAATGATGGACTCAGATGGCATCTCGATTCGGAATGATAAAGAATCGATATTTTGAATAACCGGACCTCTTTTCCCGCAGCCGCTTACCTTGCTTCTCTATCATCCGTTATGTATTTTCTTCAAGTATATTACTTCAATTTCACACTTTTCGACAAATACCCATGGAACAATCACTTCTCACCGTTGAAAATTTACGCTTCAATTCCGCGTTCAAGTATGTGGCAGATATGAATCTGAATGCCATTCTGAAGATGTGCCGGGAAGAAAAATTTCCTGCGAATACACAGATCTTTCAAGAGAATACGCGCGGCGAACGGCTCTATTTTGTGCTGGACGGAAGGATCAAGATCTCCAAAGTGACGAAATACGGCGCCGAAACTGTGCTGGCGTATCTTACCAAAGGGGATTTCTTCGGAGAAATGGAATTGCTCGACGATCAGGTCCGTTCTGCACGCACCACAGCTGTAGAACCGACCACCTGTGCGAGCATCAGCAAACAGGATTTCGACAACATGCTGAAATCGAACAACATCATTCAGCTGAACATCCTGAAGAGTGTCACTAAACGGTTACGCAGTGCCGATCAGACGATCGTGAATGAACTTGACCGCACCGTTGAGATCTCGAAACAGCATATCAGCAAACTGAATCTGTTGATCGATGCCGCGAAGACAATCAACTCCTCGCTTGACCTGGAAAAACTGCTCGACATCATTTTAGAAACAGCGATCAAATCCATCGCAGCGGACCGCGGAACACTCTACGTGGTGGACGAACTGAAAGGCGAGATCTGGTCCAAAGCACTCCGCGGAAGCGAAGTGATCGAGATCCGATTGCCGCTCGGTAAAGGACTTGCCGGATATGTTGCAAAGACCGGTGAGATCGTCAACATCCCCGACGCCTACAACGATCCCCGGTTCAATCCCGAAGTGGACAAGAAGACCGGCTACCGCACGAATAACATGCTGACGATGCCGATGAGAAACCGCGACGGTAAAACGATCGGTGTCTTCCAAATGCTGAACAAGAAAGGGGGACCGTTCACTCCGTCGGATGAGGAATTCCTGAATGCCCTCTCCATCCACGCATCCGTCGCCATCGAGAATGCACGGCTCGCACAGGAAATGGTGCAGAGCGAACGGCTTTCCGCCGTGGGACGTATGGCAAGCACTATCATCCACGACATCAAGAATCCGATGGGAACGCTCCGCGTCTATGCACAGGTGATGAAGAAGAAGGGCGGGAACGAGGAAGTCACCAAACTTGCGGACGAGATGATCCATCAGGTGGACCGCTTTGTGAACATGGCGCAGGAAATTCTGGATTTTAGCAAAGGGGTCAGTTCCACTAACATCGAAGAGGTGGATTTTGAGGATGTGATGGAAGGTGTGCTGATGTTCATCGAGAAAGATCTGACGAAGAACAACATCAAGTTGGACAAGAAATTATCGTTCAAAGGGAAAATAAAACTCGATCAGGACAAAGCAGCGCGCGTGTTCTACAACATTGCCAGCAATGCGCGCGATGCGATGCCTCAGGGAGGCACACTTACCGTCCTCACCGAGGATATCGGCGGAATGGTGAAGATCGAATTCACGGACTCCGGGACCGGTATGCCGGAAGAAGTGAAGCGGAGGATCTTCGAGCCGTTCGTCACCTACGGCAAGAAACATGGAACGGGACTCGGAATGTCCATCGTCAAGAAAGTGATCGACGACCACAAAGGAAAGATCGAGATCGAAAGCGAGATGGGAAAAGGAACGACCATCCGCATGATGCTGCCGACGATGCAGGCGTGATCTTCAGGTGACCGTCACTTCCAAAGTGACGGTCACCTTTAAGGTGTAGGACACTTTGAAAGTGTCCTACACCTTTTTTTTTCTACTTCAACAACACCATCCGTTTCACACTCACAAAATTCCCCGCTCTCATCGAATAGAAATACATTCCGCTGGATAATGAACGTGCATTGAACGTTGCCGTGTAACGCCCAGGTCCCTTCCCTTGGTTGACAACAGTACCGACAAACTGCCCGAGCAGATTATAGATGTCGATCCTGACATTGACTGCGCCGCCGACCTCATAATCGATGGAGGTTGCAGGATTGAACGGATTCGGATAATTCTGTCCCAGAGAATAGAAATACGGATGATTGTCGGTAATAAATACTGTCAGTGCGCCGCCGTTCGTCGTCTTATACACTCCCCCAAGATTTCCCACCGCGTAACCGACAGTAGTATTCACCATATCGATCGACGTGACGCTCGGATTTTGAGCAAGGATCGTCTGCTCTTTCCATGTTCCTCCGATCGAATCAAGACGGCCGATGAACGGAGCGGAATTGTTCGAGCCGCCGTACCAGGCATGGCTCTGATCAATAATTTCAATCTCCCAGATACTGCTCCCTCCCTGTGATATCTTCACCCAGTTTGTTCCCCCGTTCGTGGTGTATGCCATTTTCTGTGTACCTGATAAACCGCCTACGATCCAGCCGTAATTTTTATTATAGAAACAAATATCCTTATATGAGTTCATTCCGAGAGAATCCTGCACGATCCAGTCCGTACCGCCATTGACTGTTTTGAAGACAAATCCGTCATACGACACAGTCCATCCGATACTATCCGTTACGAAGGAGATACCGGTCAGTTCATATTTTGCTTTCGATAGTGTGGGAGTAACAGTGAACCACGCCGCACCGCCGTTCGTGGTCTTCCGGACGATAGGCGCGATATAAGCGGGAGCGGCTGAACCGCAAACGTATCCGACATTCGCCGAGGCGAAGGTCATATCGTCATAGAAATGTTTCGTTGTATCGACCTGCGTCCATGTCTGTCCGCCATTCATCGTTCTGCGGATTCCGAGTGTATAACCGGAATAGAGAAGCGTCTGTGCATCGAGCGCTTCCATCGCGAACACTGATCCTTTCGTTGAATCCTGCGGAGTCCAATTCGTGCCGCCGTTCGTCGTCCGATAGATGAACTGTTGTCCTGCGACCCAGCCGGTATTCGCATCGGCAAAACGGACCTTCCAGAGATTTTCCGTCGTCGGAAATGTCATCTTATTCCATTGTGCATGCGACAATACCGTTGTCACAATTATGAGAAACACTAAGTTGCAGAATATTTTTTTCATTGCTCTCTCCTTTTAGAGTAGTCGATATTATTTCAGCAACATCATTTTCTTCACGCTCACAAAACTTCCTGCACGCATCTCATATAAATAGAGTCCACTCGACAATCCTCGGCCGTTGAATGAAGCAGTATATCGTCCCGGCTCTTTCACTTCGTTGACCAGAGTCCCAACCGATTGACCGAGCGTGTTGTAGATATCGATCGAGACATTTCCTCGCGATGCGACCTCATAATTGATGGTCGTTGAGGGATTGAATGGATTGGGATAGTTCTGTTGAAGATCGAATATATACGGAACAACTGCCTGTGTAACTCCCAGAGGTTCAGGAGGAGGATACTCTGAAACACCGGGATAAAGAAATAGTTGAGCAATCGACAGATTCGGAATGTCAGCTATCCATGCATAACGAGGATCGTTCTGCGGAGACTTTGACGTATCGCTCCGAAAATCCAAAGCACCTGCGTCAAAACCAATGAACATCGTCGAAAAAGAATCAGCCAATTTCATTATTCCATGGACAACTGTTGAGTCTCGGTTATGGAAAACAACACTCGTGTTCTCATCAGGTGTTATCCCATCAGGATACCCTGAAAAAGCTAGTTCAAAGGTTGGATAGTGCCATAGTGTAACAGCACTATCACTCATATATTTCCATAATTTATAGAATGGGATAGGATATTGATTTTTCCGATCCACGAGGATAATTTGATACGGCTTGTTGACGGGACCGACATCCTGAGGTCCGATCGATGCCAGACCCAAATATTCTCGTTCAAATGAACCTGCTGGAAAAACTGTATCCTTACCTGAAGGCTGTATCATTGCACCATAATCCTGACTGCTGATCAGTAATTGTTTTTTGTAGGGACCGATGTACGCAAGCATCCATTGCTGCAGTATTGGCATCACGTTCGCCCGCGGATAAGAACCGTCTACTACGTATACACTGTAATATCTCTTAAGTGCGGATAATAATTCTTCTGTACCGTCTCCCGGAACTGACCATCGGTCAAAGTTTGTCGAATAATTCGCATAAATGTAATTGACACCGGTATTTCCCAAAGCATATTGAGCGTTATTATACACCAGAAGGGAATGACGTTTCTTTTCAAATATTTTATACGATTGAGTTGTGGATCTAGCTCTGTTCCCATTAACATCTGTTGCTGTGATATACCAGTAGATGGTATCACTGATGGCTCCTGCAGAAGCAGTACCGCTATACATTGAACCATTGGCAGTCATCACTGTGCTGTCATATGCAGCCAATACTCCCTTCTTCGAGAATAACCATGCACTCGCTATTCCAGAAGGTCCGCCGCCGGGATTATCATCCGTGATGACGGCACTGATGGTGCGCGGTGTCGTTTTTAATGTCGTCAAATATGAACCGGGGATTATCTTGGGTTCACGGTCCGTTGTATATTCGACCAAAACATACATGCCCCACTCATATTCGGATCGTATATACCAACCGACGGCATCGATAGGCGATGTTTCGGAAAATTTGAAGGAATGGAACGGAGAGGAAAGTGTTGGTGTGGATAGAATCGTCATTGACGTATCACTTCCGCCGCTATAGTCCATTATCTTGGTGTCATTTTGAATCGTGAATCCAAACGGAACATTCTGAAAGATCTTCATTGTATCCCCCAACGATGATAATGTAATCCCCTGCCAAGAATTACGGTTCAACGAAACCTGAGCTCCTCCTTTTAACCATTGTGCTTCCGTCCCGAGCGGATCAAATCCATATTTGAGTGTGTCTGGTGAACTGCCGGTCTTATAGAACCATTTGTCACCGGTGAGAGGTTTGAACGGTGTGATCAATCCATCATTATCCGTTGGATCTTTATAATACCCCATCGGTCTCGTCGCTCCGAGATTTCTTACTCGCTGATCAACATTCCAAGCACGGATGGTCGCTTTATGAAGAACGCCGTTGGTATTGGAATTTCTCCACCACAGCTCTTTCACAAATCCTCCGGCGCCGGGAATATAGTACTGCAGCGCAACGCTCTGATGGGAAAAGCTGAAACTGGTTGTCAACGATGCCTCTCCGGTGAAATACTTCAACGTATCGGTCATAACCATGGTATTCAGAGTTCCATCAACACTGCTGTCCTTCTCGCGTCGTGCGATCACTTCACCGACACGCTCACTCTCCTTGAGTGGGATCACCTCTTGGTGTCCGTTACTGCCGATATGAAGCAGTACGCGTTCCTGCGCAAAGAGTGTTATTGATACGAAAAGATATACGAAGAGGGTCTTCATGATAATTGCTCGATGTTATGCAAAGAGGAACTTTGCTTTTCACTTTCCCTAACGGAGTTTGGGAACCTGATGATGATTCACAGCCTTGTCATGGGGTCAAACCTTGACATGACTATGTGACGGTCAGCTATTTAATGCTACTACTTCAACAGCATCATCTTCTTTACACTCACGAAACTCCCCGCACGCATCTCATAGAAATAGAGTCCGCTGGACAGCGCTCTGCCGTTGAACGATGCGGTATATCGTCCCGGCTCTTTCGTTTCGTTCACCAATGCTGCCACTTTTTGACCGAGCACGTTATAGACGTTCAATTGAACATTCGTCCTCTGACCGACCGTGTATTGGATCGTCGTAGATGGATTGAACGGATTGGGAAAATTTTGGAGCAACGCATATGAATTCGGAGGTTCGATATTGATTCCTGATACTCCTGCCAGAACATCAAAAAACATATTCGCGAGCGCCTTCACATCGGAGATCCTTCGGTTTTTCGGGTCGTTTGCCGGAGTGAGTGATGTATCACTGCGGAAGTACAATGCTCCCACATCAAATGCAAAGAATGTTGTATTGAATGAGGAGCCGGAATTCCTTACTCCAAAGACATTGCTCCCTGTTCCGTCTTTGAATAATGCTTTTGAGGATACGGATGGCACAACAATATCGGGATACCCGGCGAAGGTGAACTCATATGTGGGGAAATGCCATAATGTTGTAGAACTGTCCGAATTATATTTTATCAGATAATTCGTCACTACATCGGATTGAGGAACCATTTTAAAAGGACGTGTGGTTGGTCCCACGTCCTGCGGTCCGAGTTTTGCAATCCCTAAATAATCATTCTCGAATGTTCCGACGGCGAAGGATGTGTCAGCACAATCTGCCTGGATAAAACAGCCGTAGTCCTGACTGGTGTAGAAGAGGTTCTTCTTATTAGCCGTCGTGCCGGATTTGAGCCAGGCAGTGATCGCAGGAAAGACATTCCGAGCAGTGAAACTACCATCCACAAGAACAACATCGGAATACAATACGAGCAGGTCTGCCAGTTCACCTATTCCATCGTTCGGTGCGGACCAAAGATCGTACAATGGATCGTTGTTCAAATACATAAAAGCGGCATTGGCCAGAGAGTATTGAGCGTTATTATAGATCAATAATTTACTTTTTGCCGGAGTTAAAAATCGATAACTGTATTTCGTTGAATTCATTCTCTTGCCAGATACACTCAATGCAACTGCGTAGTAATAAACCGTGTCACCTTTTGCATATGCGGGTATAGTTCCGGAGAAATTATAGTTGTCCTTCGTGATCATCAGAACACTGTCATACGGCAAGTTACTTTTATTCTTGTATTTCAAATAGATCCCGGCAGTTGCGTCAGGTTTACTATTACAGGGACCTGAGAATCCTGAACAATAAACGTCGATATTTTTCGGTTCAACTTTTAAAAGCTTCGGGGGAACACGCGTAATAGTAAATTTCGGGTACCGGTCCGCACAATATTCCACAACAACATACATTCCCCATTCATATTCAGTTCTCAACCACCATCCGCCATCATCCGTGGCAAGCCTTTGGGTCTCATAAAACTTGAAAGAATGGTATGGACTCGATAAAGCGCTTCCTGAAAGTATATTCATACCTGTATCTGATGCACCGGCTATATCAGAAATTTTAGTGTCGTTTTGCAGAGTAAATCCAAAAGGAACATTCAATTCAATGCCTAGCGTATCTCCCCAATCCCCCAATTTGATCCCTTGCCAAGTATTCACATTCAAATTCACCTGTACCCCGCCGGCAAGCCATTTCGCTTCAGTTCCAAGAGGATCAAATCCATATTTTATTGTATCAGCATGATCACCGATTTTGTAGAACCATTGATCACCTGTGGCAGGTTTATACGGTGTCTTTAAACCATCACCATCTGCCGGATCTTTATATCGTCCCAATGGTTTGGTCATATTTATTTCCATTACCTTCGGATCGACATTCCATGCTCGAATAGTTGCTTTATGAAGATTTCCCGTTGTTGTATAATTTCTCCACCAGAACTCTTTTACAATTCCGCTAGCAGCAGGGAGATAATATTGCAATGCTAAATCCTGATGTGCGAAAGTAAAGTTGATCAACAGATTAGCATTGTTTGAAAAATATCTAAGAGTGTCAATCAATCCGGTCGTTTTGGAGGGAATGACCGATGCAGCATTAGTTTGCTCCAGCCGTTCTATCACTTCTTTCACACGCTCCCCCTTTTTAAGCGGTGTCGCTTCCTGCTGTCCGTTCTTGTCGATGTGCAGAAGAACGCGTTCCTGTGCGAATAGCGAGACGGATAAAAAAAGAATA
>JBMOHT010000098.1:0-13857 GCA_049317705.1 Bacteroidota bacterium
GAGATACCATTTCCCAATCCACGTTCAGTGATCTGCTCACCCAGCCACATCATAAACATTGTACCCGCCGTCAGGAAGATCATCGTGCTGAATGAGAAGAACAATCCATGCACTTCAGCGGGAACAATAGGAAGACCATTCGCATTCAAACTACCCAAACGCACACTGACACCCCATGCCTGCAATAAAGCAATAACTACTGTACCGATACGAGTATACTGGTTGATCTTCTTTCTTCCGGTCTCTCCTTCTTTCTGAAGTTTCTGGAAGAACGGGATCACTGCACCGAGCAGCTGAATGATGATCGAAGCGCTGATATACGGCATGATCCCAAGCGCAAAGATCGCTGCATTATGGAATGCACCGCCGACGAAAAGATCATATAAACCGAAGAGTGTATTGTCAGTTTGATTACGCATGGCTGCAGCAAGAACACCTGCATCAACGCCCGGAAGAGTGATATGCGCACCGACTCTCACCACGATCAGCAGACCGACGGTGAAGAGCAACCGAGTGCGCAGCTCTTCGATCTTAAAGATATTTCTGAAGCTTTCCGTGAATTTACTCATTGATATTCAGATTAAGTTAAGACGCAACTTTTTCGTTTGAGATTTCTTTCGCAGATCCGCCGGCCTTCTCGATCTTCTCGATAGCGGATTTGCTGAACTTGTGCGCTGTAACGGTAACTTTTGCTTTCAATTCCCCGTTGCCGAGGATCTTCAGCGGCTCACGCTTGTTTGAAACAGCACCGATCTTAACAAGAACTTCCGGTGAGACAATGCCATCTGTGATCTTCTTATCGTCAACTAATTTCTGGATGAGATCGATATTGACAACTGCATACTCAACACGATTGCGGGGGGTAAATCCGAATTTCGGTAAACGACGAACGAGCGGCATCTGACCGCCTTCAAAATTCCTCTTGAGACCGGAACCTGAACGTGATCCCTGACCTTTATGACCGCGTGTTGAAGTTCCGCCGTGCCCCGAACCTTGTCCGCGACCGATACGTTTCTTCTTTTTGCGTGAGCCTGCTGCGTAAGTTAAGTTGCTGAGAATATTTGGCATTACTGTCTCCTGTGAAGTACTATCGCCCCGGAGCCGGAGCTCGCATCTTCAGAATTTAAATTATGATTTGACTTCTTCGACCGATACCAGGTGTCTGACCTTATTGATCATTCCCAGGATCTGCGGTGTCTCGGTGTGGATGACCGAGTAGTTCGGGCGTCCAAGGCCGAGAGCCTTGATGGTTGCTTTGTGTTTTGCCAGCGTATCGATGATGCTGACCTTTTGCGTAATTTTAATTTTTTTCGGCGCTGCCATTGTCGCTCACACTGATTAAGGATCGATTAATTTTGAAAGAGTTCTTGAACGGAGATACCGCGTTCTGCAGCGACCATCCGTGCATCCCGCATGGAGAGCAAAGCACGCAAGGTTGCTTTCACAACGTTGTGCGGATTTGCAGAGCCCATTTGCTTCGTCAGAATATCCTTTACACCTGCCATCTCGAGAACAGCACGAACACCGCCGCCGGCGATCAAACCGGTTCCGGGAGCTGCCGGGCGAAGGAGGACCTTACCTGCTCCGAATTTTCCGAGAGCATCGTGAGGAACGGTACCATTGATCAACGGTACTTTCACGACATTCTTTTTTGCATCATCGGTCCCTTTGGAGATAGCATCAGCAACTTCATTTGCTTTTCCGAGACCGATCCCAACATAACCATTCCCGTCTCCGACAACGACGATCGCGTTAAAACTGAAACGACGTCCGCCCTTCACCACTTTCGCTACGCGGTTGATGTGGACCAGTTTATCTTTCAGATCGAGATCACTTGTTTTAATTCGAGCCAAGGTAAATCCTCACAATTTAATATTTTATTCGTTACAAGTTGTTGCTGTCGTGCCAGGATTCGAACCTAGATTAACGCCTCCAAAGGGCGCTGTCCTGCCATTGGACGACACGACAATTGGACAGCACGACACACAAGCGTTAAAATTTCAGTCCGCCTTCGCGCGCACCATCGGCAAACGCTTTCACGCGTCCATGGTACAGATAACCGTTACGGTCAAATACGACAGCGCTGATGTTCTTTTCAATAGCTTTTTTTGCAAGCAATTTTCCGACCAACGTGCTCTGTGCTGTTTTGGTCTTCACTGCAGCAACTTCTTCTTTCAATTCTTTTGAATTCGTTGACAATGCAACGAGTGTCTTACCCGTCGTATCATCGATGATCTGACCATAGATATCATTCAGACTGCGATAGACGGAAAAACGGGGACGTCCCACCGATCCGAACACTTTTTTCCGGATGGTCTTTTTGATATGCAAACGTCTTTTGGTAGTGTCTTTTTTAATCATAATCTCAATTCACAAAGTTATTATTTCGAGCTTGCCGCTGTTTTACCGGCTTTACGACGGAGGATTTCACCTTCGTATTTCACTCCTTTGCCTTTATACGGCTCCGGAAGTTTGAAGGAACGGATCTTTGCTGCCACGAGTCCGACGAGCTGTTTATCGAAACCGCTGATGAGTATGCTTGTCTGTGTCGGTGTCTCGATCTTGATGACCTCGGGAGCACGGAAGATGATCGGGTGGGAGAATCCGAGTGCAAGAGCAAGATTCTTCCCCTTCATTTCTGCCTTATAACCGACGCCGACGAGTTCCAATTTCTTGGAGAAACCTTCAGCAACACCCTTCACCATGTTCGCTACGTTAGCACGTGTTGTACCGTGGATCGCACGATTCGCCCGTTCTTCCGTTTTGCGCGTGATGGTCACTTCGCTGCCTTTGATCTCGACGCCGACATTCGGGTGAAGTGTTTCCTTCAACTCGCCGTTTTTTCCCTTCACGGTAACGATGCCGTTGTTCACGGTGATCGTAACTCCGCTCGGTACTGTGATAAGTTTTTTACCTATACGTGACACGTTCTAAACTCCTTTTACCAGATTAGGCAGAGCACTTCTCCGCCGACATTTTCTTTACGTGCTTGTTTATCGGACATCAAACCTTTTGACGTTGATACGATCGCGAGACCGAGACCGTTGCTGACGCGCGGAAGATCCTCCACCTGACGATAGACACGGCGTCCGGGAGTGCTTACACGGCGCGAACCTTTGATCACATTGGAGCCCGCATAATACTTCAATGCGATACGGATCACTCCCTGTTTATCATCGGTGACGACATCCCATTTATTGATGAGTTTATTCTCAGCAAGGATGCGGGTGATCTCCTTCTTCACATTGGAAGCCGGGATCTCTACTTTTTTGTGTTTCGCCTGGATCGCATTGCGAAGGCGAGTAAGATAATCTGCAATTGGATCTGAATGAGCCATTCTGAATCGTTCTCCTAAAAGTTACCAGCTTGCTTTCGTAAGACCTGGGATTTTTCCTTCGTGTGCTAATTTTCGGAACGCCATACGACCAAGACCGAATTTTCTGAAATACCCGCGCGAGCGGCCGGTCTGGAAGCAGCGGTTATGCAGACGAACAGGATTGCTGTCCCGCGGAAGCAGACGTACTGCATCCATATCGCCTTTTTCGATCAACTCTTTACGAAGAGCAGCATATTTTGCTACCAATTTTTCACGGCGTTTCTGACGCGCAATTGAACTGAGTTTTGCCATAGAGTTCCTTCTTAACTTACTTTCGCTACTGGTTGTTCACGTTTTACGAACGGAACGCCGAACAATTTCAGGAGTTCCATTGCTTCCATATCTGTATTTGCAGTTGTCACAAATGTGATGTCCATACCGGAGATCTTGGTCACACGATCGGCATCAATTTCCGGGAAGATGATCTGTTCTTTAATCCCTAAGGTGTAGTTACCGCGACCGTCAAACGAACGATCGGAGATCCCGCGGAAGTCGCGGATCTGCGGCATCGCAAGACTGATGAGTCTATCCATGAATTCATACATCATTGCGCTGCGCAGTGTGACGCGTGCGCCGATGGGAAGATTCTGGCGAAGTTTGAAATTTGAAATAGCTTTTTTCGCTTTTGTGATCGCAGCTTTTTGACCGGTGATCGTTTCCAATTCACCGACTGCTACATCCAGCAATTTAGCATCCTGCGTGGCTTGACCAACACCGATATTCACGGATATCTTCTCGAGCTTCGGAACCTGCATGACGTTCTTGTATTTGAACTGTTTCATCATTGCAGGAATGATCTCTTTTTTGTATTTCTCTGCAAGACGCGGATAAACACCCGCTTCACGGACGCCAGGTCCTTTTTTCTCTTCTTTTTGCTGCTTCTTCTCTTTAGCCATTGTAGTTTCTCGTTAATGTGATACGTTATCCGCGTACCACCGATTGGAAAATTAGAACATTTCGCCGCTCTTCTGAGCGACACGCATTACTTTCTTTTTACCGCTGACCGCATCCTTTGTCCGTGAATAACCGATACGGGTCTTCTCACCCGACTTCGGATCCTTCAACATCACATTGGAGGAATGGATGGGTGCTTCTTTCTGCACAACGCCGCCCTGAGGATTGCTCTGTGAGGGACGCGTATGACGCTTCATGATGTTCACGCCCTCCACGATCACACGGTTCTTTTCAGGGAATACCTTCAGCACTTTACCTTCTTTGCCTTTGGAGTTTCCCGAGATGACGACAACGATATCATTTTTCTTTACATGCATGACTTATTCTCTTTCTGAATTACAATACTTCGGGTGCGAGGGAAACGATCTTCATGAATTGACGTTCGCGAAGTTCACGTGCGACCGGTCCGAAGATACGAGTGCCGCGCGGTTCGTTCTGCTGATTGATCAGCACTACAGCATTCTCATCAAAGCGGATGTAAGAACCGTCCTTACGGCCGATCTCTTTGGTCGTGCGCACGACAACAGCGCGTGAAACTTCGCCCTTCTTCACACCGGCTCCCGGGATGGCGGATTTCACCGACACCACAACGAGGTCTCCGACGGAAGCATAACGGCGGTCATGACCTCCGAGCACGCGAATGCAACGGACCTTTTTGGCGCCTGAATTATCTGCTACAACTAAATTGGTTTCTTCTTGGATCATTGTCGTCTCCGAACTGTCGTACGTCTATCGTTCAATTATTTCGCTTTGGTCACGATCTCAACCAAGCGCCAGCGTTTCAGCTTGCTCAGCGGACGTGTTTCCATGATCTTCACGGTATCACCTACACCGGCTTCATTCTTCTCATCATGAGCATAGAATTTTGTCGTCCGCTTGAAATACTTCTTGTAGAGCGGATGGGCAACCTTGCGCTCGATAGCGACAACGATGCTCTTGGTCATTTTGCTGCTGACGACTTTTCCGGTTCTGGTCTTACGATTATTTCTTGTTTCCATTGAGTTTTCTCTTCTCTTACTTTGCTGCAACGTTTGATTTGCCGAGTTCACGTTCGCGAATGATCGTTTTCATTCTCGCGATGTCTTTGCGAAGCGATGTAAACTTTGACGTGTTTTCGACCTGACTGGTCGCTTTTTGGAACTTCATGGTGGACAATGCTTCGAGATTCTCATCGATGCGCTTTGTCAGTTCCTCATTGGTCATTTGTTTTATTTCAAGTGCTTTCATGTTCTCTTCCTTACGCTACAAGGTCAATACGTGTAACAAACTTTGTTTTAATCGGAAGCTTATGTGTCGCAAGCTTCAATGCTTCCTGGGCAACTTCTTTATTGATACCGCCGACCTCGAACATAATGCGGCCCGGTTTTACGACGGCGACCCAGAATTCCGGAGCACCTTTACCGCTACCCATACGGGTTTCTGCGGGTTTCTTTGTCACCGGTTTGTCCGGGAAGATACGGATCCAAACTTTTCCTTCGCGTTTCATCAGGCGGGTCAACGCAACGCGTGCTGCCTCGATCTGACGTGCTGAGATCCATCCCGGTTCCATGGCTTTCAGACCGTAGTCGCCGAAAGCGATCGTAGCACCGCGTGTTGCAACACCGCTCATGCGACCGCGTTGTGCTTTTCTAAACTTAACTCTTTTGGGCATTAACATAGTTCAAAACTCCAGATGCGATTCTAATTATTTCGTTGATGCTGAACGGTCCAACACTTCGCCTTTGCAGATCCATACTTTTACGCCGATCTTACCGTAGATCGTGGCTGCTTCCGCATGAGCATAATCGATATCCGCGCGCAGTGTGTGCAGCGGAATACGTCCTTCTTTATACTGTTCTGTGCGTGCAATTTCAGCTCCGCCCAAACGACCACCGCATTTTACACGGATCCCTTCAGCACCCATTCTCATCGCTGCTGTGATCGCCTGCTTCATCGCGCGACGGAAAGCGATACGACCTTCAAGCTGTGAAGCGATATTCTCTGCAACAAGCTGAGCATCGAGTTCAGGACGCTTCACTTCGCTGATGAGGATCTTCACTTCTTTGTTCGTTACTTTCTTCAGCTCTTCTTCGAGCTGACCGATCTCTTTACCGCTTTTACCGATCACAACTCCGGGACGGGAGGTGTTGATGGTGATACGGGCATTCTTCGGTGTGCGCTCGATTAAAATTTTGGATACACCTGCTTTTTTCAGACGGTTACGGAGGTAGTTCCGGACCATCATATCTTCCTGAAGTTTCCCGGCATAATTTTTTTCGTCGTACCAGTTGGAATCCCAACCTTTGATCACTCCTAAACGAAAACCGACCGGATTAATTTTTTGTCCCAAAGTAACTCCTCAGCTGAAAATTATTTTTTTTTGCTTGTTCGTTTGTCAACAACGATCGTCAAATGATGCGACCGTTTGATCATTCTGTACGCCCGGCCCATAGGAGCGGGAAGAATGCGCTTCATCTGTGCACCGCCGTTCACGTAGACCTCTTTCACGATCAACTCATCCGTGCTGACACCGGCGTTGACATCTTTATTCTGAAAATTCGAGACCGCTGAACGAAGGACCTTCTCTGCCGATTTCGCAGCATGCTTCGGCTGGAAATGGAGGATGTTCATCGCTTCACCGACCGCTTTGCCGCGGATCAGATCGATAACGATGCGCATCTTGCGCGGTGATGTTCCAACAAATCGTTGTAGTGCTCTTGCTTCCATGATACTAGACTCCAATTAGAATGATTACGCCGCTGATTCGTTTTTGACACCGGGATGTCCGCGGAAGATACGTGTCGGTGCAAATTCACCGAGCTTGTGGCCGACCATTGCTTCCTGAACGTATACCGGGATGAATTTGTTGCCGTTGTGCACAGCGAACGTATGTCCCACGAAATCAGGAGAGATGGTGCAGGAACGCGCCCACGTCTTAATCACCTGTTTTTTGTTTGACTTGTTAAGCGCTTCTACTTTCTGAAGAAGACGCGCATCAATGTATGGACCTTTTTTGAGGGAACGACTCATAATACTCTCTTAATTACTTACGACGCTTTACGATATATTGGCTTGATTGTTTTTTGCGTTTGCGGGTCTTGAGACCCTTTGCTTTCTGACCCCACGGGCTGACCGGATGACCGCCGCCTGATGTTTTTCCTTCACCGCCGCCCATCGGATGGTCGACAGGATTCATCGCAACACCGCGAACATACGGACGGATACCTAACCAGCGTGAACGACCTGCTTTACCGTAGCTGATATTCTCATGATCAAGATTACCAAGCTGACCGATCGTTGCATAGCATTCCGAAAGGACATTACGTGCTTCGCCTGAGGGAAATTTAAGGAGTACAAACCGGCCTTCTTTAGCTTGAACGGTTGCAAAATTACCTGCCGTGCGTGCTACCTGACCGCCTTTACCGGGGCGAAGTTCGATATTATGAACCTGGGTGTTCACCGGGATCGCGCGGAGCGGAAGTGCATTGCCCGTTACGATATCGGCAGTTTCACTTGCGATGATGACTGTTCCAACTTTGAGTCCCTGCGGAGCAAGGATATAGCGCTTATCACCATTCACATAATTGATCAATGCGATATACGAAGAACGGTTCGGATCGTATTCGATGGAAACAACTTTTCCTTCGATGTTACGATTGTCTCTCTTGAAATCGATCACACGATAACGGCGTTTGTGTCCACCTCCGCGATGCCGTGATGTTACACGACCGTGGTTGTTGCGTCCGCCTGACTTTGTGAGTTTCTCAAGAAGAGACTTTTCCGGTGTTGACTTCGTGATCTCTTCGAACGTTGCAATCGAGTAGTATCTCGTTGCAGCAGTTGTCGGTTTTAATTTACGTAATGCCATGTCTTGCTCTTCCCGTTAAACGTTAGCCAGAAAATCAATTGTTTGTCCGTCTTTCAACGTCACGATCGCTTTTTTCCAATCGCTCTTCTTACCAGCGATACGTCCGCGCTTCGTCATCTGCGATTTCACTTTTCCCTTCACATTCGATGTACGAACGCTTGTGACGTTCACGTTGAACTTTTTCTCAACGGCCTTTGCGATGGAAATTTTGTTTGCGTTCGGATCGACCTTGAATGCATACTGACGCTTTGCTGTCAGGTCCGTCATTTTTTCGGTCAATAAGGGTTGTATTAATGTTGCTGCCATAATCGCTGCCGTTAATGTTTAGTTTGCAAATGTTTTATTGATAACATCAACGCCGCTCTTCTGGATCACGACAACGTTGTTGTTCAAAATATCATAGGTCGATGCTTTTGCCGCTTCAAGGATATTCAATTTGGGAATATTCTGACCGGATTTCAGCACACCCTGATCTGTCTTCGAGGTCAAGAACAGGATCTTTTTTCCGCCGACCTGCAACGATTTAAGGATCGTTGCCATATCTTTTGTCTTCGGTTTGTCGAAAGAAAAATCCTCGACAATAAGAATCTGCTGGTCCTTTGCTTTATATGACCATGCTGATTTACGTGCAAGACGTTTCACTTTTGCCGGTAATTTCACCACGTAATCATGCGGTTTGGGTCCGAAGATCGAACCGCCGCCGGGCATCAACGGTGAACGGCTTGTACCCTGACGAGCACGGCCAGTCTTCTTCTGGGAGAACGGCTTCTTACCGCCGCCGCGTACTTCATTACGTGATTTCACTTTGTGCGTCCCCTGCCGCTGGTTCGCCCAGAATGAACGCACTGCCTGATAGATCGCGTGATCGTTCGGTTCAATTTCAAAAATATCCGCCTTCAACTCTACAGTTTCACCGGACTTCGTTCCATCTTTTTTTAAGACTTCAATATTCATAGCAGATGCTTCCTGCGATCAGATTACTTTGTAATTGTTACGTAAGTATTTTTTGCTCCGGGTATTGAACCTTTCACAAGGATCAAATTTGATTCCGGAATCACTTTCAAGACTTTCAGATTCTTCACTGTCACATTATCAAAACCCATACGGCCTGCCATGCGCATACCTTTAAAAACGCGCGAAGGATAAGAAGAACCGCCGATGGATCCGGGAGCACGCTGACGATCGGATTGACCGTGCGTCTGACTGCCGACACCGCCGAAGTGATGTCTGCGAACAACGCCCTGAAATCCTTTACCTTTGGATCGTGCCGAAACATCAACGGTATCACCTTGGGTGAATACTGTATCAACACGAACTTCCTGGCCGAGTTCAAATTTGACGCCGGTAAAGGTCCGGAATTCACGCAGCAGGCGAAGTGCTTTTGCTCCTGCTTTTGCAAAATGACCTTTCAACGGTTCATTGACGAGACGTTCTGCTTTCTGATCGAAACCAAGCTGGATTGAATCGTAACCGTCTTTATCTTTTGTTTTGATTTGAGTGACAAAGCAAGGACCAGCTTCAATGACGGTGCACGGTACAGAAACACCGTTGTCGTCATAAACGCTTGTCATGCCTATCTTTTTTCCTAAAATTCCACTCACAGGTATATTCTCCTTGAGAACTTTCTAAACATATTGGTTGAAAAACATTGTTACTTAAACAACAAGATCCAACCAGTTACACTTTGATTTCAACGTCAACACCGGCCGGGAGGTCCAATTTCATCAGAGCATCGACCGTTTTGGAACCTGACGACAGAATGTCGATCAGTCTCTTGTGCGCTTTAATCTGAAATTGTTCGCGCGATTTCTTGTCGACGTGCGGCGAACGGTTTACAGTGAAGACCGAACGTCTGGTCGGAAGCGGAATCGGTCCTGAGACCACAGCTCCTGTTGACTTCACGGTTTTGATGATTTTCTCTGCGGATTTGTCGATCAGGTTATGATCATACGAACGCAATTTGATACGAATTTTTTGGCCAGCCAATGTTTCTCTTCTCCTTGTTCAATTTCCCGGCGCACAACTCTGTGCACCGGGATCTTGACAGAATTATTTTTACTTACTCAACGATCTTTGTTACAACACCTGCACCTACTGTGCGTCCGCCTTCGCGGATAGCGAACCGAAGACCCTCATCCATAGCGATGGTGGAGATCAATTCGATCTGCATATTGTCCACGTTGTCGCCGGGCATAACCATTTCAACGCCGGCAGGCATCGTTACAACACCGGTTACGTCTGTGGTACGGAAGTAGAACTGAGGACGATATCCGTTCACGAACGGTGTGTGACGTCCGCCTTCTTCTTTCTTCAACACATACACCTGTGCTGTGAATTTCTTATGCGGTGTGATGGAACCCGGTTTTGCAACAACCATACCGCGTTCGAGATCTGTCTTTTCAATACCGCGCAGCAGGATACCTGCATTGTCGCCGGCACGGACCTCATCAAGTTCCTTACGGAACATTTCTGCACCCGTGATAACAGTCTTCTTATGCGCACCAAGACCGATCACCTCAACTTCATCACCAACTTTTGCATGTCCGCGTTCAACACGGCCTGTACCTACTGTTCCACGACCAGTGATCGAGAATACGTCTTCGATCGGCATCAGGAACGGCTTTTCAGAATCGCGTTTGGGTTCCGGAACGTATGAATCAACTGCTGCCATCAAATCAAGGATCGGTTTGTATGCCGGATCATCGATCGGTTTTCCTGCAGCGAATGCTTCCAACGCCTTAGTTGCTGAACCACGGATGATCGGAATTTCATCACCGGGGAATTTATATGAGCTAAGCAACTCACGGAGTTCCATCTCAACGAGATCGAGCAATTCCGGATCTGCAATATCAACTTTATTCAAGAACACAACGATTCTCGGAACACCAACCTGGTATGCAAGAAGGATGTGCTCTTTTGTCTGCGGCATCGGTCCGTCTGTGCCTGCAACAACAAGGATAGCACCGTCCATCTGAGCAGCACCGGTGATCATGTTCTTCACATAGTCAGCGTGGCCAGGGCAGTCAACGTGAGCATAGTGACGGTTTTCCGTCTGATACTCAACGTGTGCGGTTGCGATCGTGATACCACGTTCGCGTTCTTCCGGAGCATTATCGATAGAATCGAATGTACGAACTGAGGACAGACCTTTAGCCGACAGCGTCATTGTGATCGCTGCAGTCAAGGATGTCTTGCCGTGATCGACGTGTCCGATCGTTCCGATGTTCACGTGCGGCTTACTGCGGTCAAATTTCTCTTTTGCCATGAGGATTTCTCCTTATTTTAATGTGTGATTGATTAATTCTAATTTTTTAGATCTTACGCGTTCTTCCCTTTTACCTTCTCGATGATCGCTTCAGAGACCGATTTCGGTGTCTCATCATAGTGATCGAACTGCATAGTATAGAGCGCACGGCCCTGGGTCATAGAACGAAGTGTCGTTGAATAACCGAACATTTCCGACAGTGGAACCATCGCTTTGATAACCTGTGCATCTTTACGAGGAGTAATACCTTCGATCTTTCCACGGCGGGAATTGAGATCACCCATTACATCGCCGAGATAATCTTCGGGAGAAACAACTTCTACAGCCATGATCGGCTCAAGAATGACAGGATTTGCTTTTTTCGCACCTTCCTGGAACGCCATGGAACCAGCGATCTTGAACGCCATTTCTGAAGAGTCAACATCATGATACGAACCATCGATCAGTTTCACTTTGATATCTTCAACAGGATATCCGGCAAGGATACCGTTCTTCAAAGCTTCCTGAATACCCATCGAAACCGGCTTAATGAATTCGCGAGGAATAACACCGCCGACGATTGCATCTTCGAATTCGTATCCTTTTCCTTTTTCATTCGGTTCGAGTTCGATCCATACGTGACCAAACTGACCTTTACCGCCTGATTGACGCACGAACTTACCTTCCTGCGTAACCTTTTTGCGGATAGTTTCTTTATAAGCGACCTGCGGTTTTCCGACATTTGCTTCAACTTTGAATTCGCGTTTCATACGATCAACGAGAATCTCAAGATGTAACTCACCCATACCGCCGATGATCGTCTGACCTGTTTCAACATTGGTCGTGATCTTGAATGTCGGATCCTCTTCAGCAAGCTTTGTAAGAGCTTCGCCCATTTTTTCCTGATCAGCTTTAGTTTTCGGTTCGATCGCCTGATGGATAACAGGTTCCGGGAACACCATTTTCTCGAGGATGATCGGTTCATCTTCACCGCACAACGTATCACCGGTGCGCGTATTTTTGAAACCGATTGCAGCAAGAATATCGCCTGCATACCCCTCATCAACATCTTCACGATGGTTCGCATGCATACGAAGCACGCGTCCGATACGCTCTTTCTTGTCGCTGACCGAATTATAAAGATAAGAACCAGCTTTAACCGTTCCGCTGTATACACGGAAGAATGTCAAACGACCGACATACGGATCAGTCATGATCTTGAATGCCAATGCTGTGAACTTTTCATTGTCTGCGATCTTACGCGAAACAGTATCCTTCATATTCGGATGATGCCCGCTGATCACACCGCCCTGAATATCCAAGGGTGACGGCAGAAAGTTCACGACTGAGTCGAGCAACATCTGCACGCCTTTGTTCTTGAATGACGAACCGCACAATACAGGAACAATGGACACTTTCAGACATGCACGACGAAGGACATCAAGAAGCTCTTTTTCAGAGATCTCTTTGCCTTCAAGATATTTCTCCAACAGTGTATCATCTTCATCCGACACTGCTTCCAACATTTTTGTACGATATTCAGCAGCCTGAGCCTGAAGATCGTGCGGAATTTCAATTTCATCCCACGTCATACCGTTGTTGCTGTCATGGAAGATATGCGCTTTCATACGGACCAGATCAATGATCCCCTTGAACATCTCACCCTGACCAACCGGCAACTGGATCGGAACCGCATTAGCACCGAGACGCTCTTTCATCATCTGCACCGCACCGAGGAAGTCGGCGCCGACACGGTCCATCTTATTCACAAACGCAATACGCGGAACGCCATATTTATCAGCCTGGCGCCATACTGTTTCGGACTGAGGTTCAACACCGCCAACTGAGCAGAATAATGCAACTGCTCCGTCAAGCACGCGAAGTGAACGTTCAACTTCGATCGTAAAATCTACGTGACCGGGAGTGTCAATGATATTGATGCGATGATCTCTCCAAAAGCACGTGGTAGCAGCGGACGTGATCGTAATACCGCGTTCCTTCTCCTGCTCCATCCAGTCCATTGTTGCAGCGCCGTCATGCACTTCTCCAACACGGTGCAAAACACCGGTATAGAACAAAATTCGCTCAGTCGTCGTCGTTTTACCGGCGTCGATATGAGCCATGATCCCAATATTGCGGGTACGATCTAATGAATATTTACGAGGCATACTTTTCCTAAAACTCTAAAGCAGACAGAACAGTGCTTTGGAGCGAGAATACTTAAAAGATTAAAATGTCTTTAAAAGCCAATTACCACTTAAAGTGAGCAAACGCTTTGTTTGCTTCAGCCATACGGTGTGTATCTTCTTTTTTCTTCACCGCATTGCCCTCGCCGTTAGCAGCCGCAATAAATTCCGCAGCTAACTTTAACGACATAGACTTATCCGAACGTTCTTGCGAATAGTTTATTAACCAACGAATTGCGAGAGCGGTTCG
>JBMOHT010000099.1:0-13475 GCA_049317705.1 Bacteroidota bacterium
AAAAAAAGGACGAAGCATCGCTTCGTCCTACATTTCATTTCTTCTTCGCCTTTTTCTTCGGTTCCGGTTTGCGCATAGAATCGATCTCCCGCCGGATATGGTCCAGTTCCTCATCGAGCAGGTGGTCCATTTTTTGATGGAGCTGCTGAAGCATCAATTCGGATTTCACATTCACCTGATAATCAAGATCCGCTTTGAGCCGATCCTTCTTCTGTGCACGGTTCTGACTCATCATGATCACCGGTGCCTGCAATGCTGCCACCGTTGAGAGCATCAGATTGAGGAACGTGAACGGATACTCATCAAATGGATGGACGAAGATCTGCAGAACGTTGATCCCGATCCACATTGCCATGAACGCACCGAACGAAAGGATGAATCTCCAGCTTCCGCCGAATTCTGCGATCTTGTCCGCAATGCGGTCACCAACGCTCAGGTTTTCATCGATCTCTTCATTCAGATTCTTTGAGGCGAGCGATGATATCAGTTCGTTCGTCATCTGCAGACGCTTGGCCATCTCGCCGAGCATCGATACAGCAATGGACGGGCGTTCCATCATGAATGTGATGAAATCACCCCGCTGCATCTCCACCAATTTCGTCTCCACCAATGCACGGGCTGTAGCTGTTCTGGGTGTATCGGCAAAGAGCGAAAGTTCTCCAAAGAATTCACCTTCCTTAAGGATGGAGAGCCTTACCTCATTCACCGGAGGATCCACCGGAAGCAGGATCTCGATCTCGCCGTCTTCGATCACGAACATGGAAGAACCGGGTTCACCTTTCCGGAAGAGCACCTCGCCCGCTTTCACGGTCTTCATCCTCCACAGACTCACGAGTGACACATGGTCCTCATCCGGGAGGAATTTGAAAATGGGGATCTTCGTCAGGAATTCTTTTGAGATCATGATCCTTTGTACCAATCAGATTTGGGTGAATAGAATGTCTTCAGTTTCTTTTTCGCCGTATGGCGTTCGATCGCGTAGCCGATCAGCCGGTCGAGCAGTTCTGAATACGGTACACCCGACGCTTCCCACATCTTCGGATACATACTGATGGACGTGAATCCGGGCAGTGTGTTGATCTCATTCAAAAAGATCTTGCCGTCCTTCTGCAGAAGGAAATCCACGCGCGCCATTCCGGCGCAATCGAGCACCTTATACGCTTTCAATGCCGTCTGTTGAAGTTTCTTGATGACCGATTTCGGGAGTTTCGCAGGGATATGCGCATCCGATTTTCCGTCCACATACTTTGCATCGTAATCGTAGAACTCGTTGGATGGAATGATCTCACCGGGAAGCGAGACGATCGGCTCATCATTTCCCATCACACTCAGTTCGATCTCGCGCGGTTTGTTCACCGCTTTTTCTACCAGTATTTTTCTGTCAAATTCACCGGCAAGGTGGATCGCTGCGACCAGTTCTCTGCGATCATGCGCTTTGCTGATGCCGACGCTGGAGCCCTGATTCGGCGGTTTCACAAAACAGGGATATTTCAGTTTCCGTTCGATATCCGCAATGAGTTCCTGTTCATTCTTCGCATACTGGGAATAGAGGAAAGAAATTCCTTTCGTCACCGGAATGCCCGCTTGCTCCAGCAGCTGCTTCGCTACCACTTTATCCATCCCGACAGCGGAACCGAGCACACCGGCACCGACATAAGGAATATCCGCAAGTTCAAAGAGTCCCTGGATAGTCCCGTCCTCACCGAAGGTCCCATGGATCACCGGAAAGATGACATCCACTTTCTGTGCGTTCTGCGGGAATGCTCCGCTGATGTTCACGAGCGACTGTTTTCGCGGATCGGGAAGCAGAACATGTTCCGGGAATTGTTCGATGGGTGACTTATCTCTCAGCAGCTGGATCACATTCACTGCGCTGAGCCACCGTCCGTCCTTTGAGATGCCGATGGGAACCACATCATACTTCGTCTTGTCCAGCGCATTGATGACGGATGCTGCTGAGACGATGGAAACTTCATGTTCTGCGGAGCGACCGCCGAAGAGAACGCCTATTTTCAGTTTAGGATGCATAGAGTTAATATTGATTCAATGGGCAATAAAACAGATGAGTTTGAAAAGTATATCTTATTAAAATCGTATTTCAAAAATCTAATGTCATGCCCGAATGATTTTATCGGGCATCGATTTTTCTGGATTCCCGCCAAGAACGTGTCCCGAAGGGACCCCTTCGGGGCGGGAATGACAGGTATTTAGATCACGTGTCCATTCCTGAAGTGAGTCTTAATGATACTTTCCACTTTCCGGTAATGAATTCCATCGGTCCTTCGGCTCAAAATATTTCCAGAGTGTCCGCGAAACATTCCTCAACAGAACATAACCTTCATTCTCATTTACCCAGCTCTCATCCTGCTGATTCTTTGTGATCACACAGAAGACGTAATCACCGTGCGGTGCATTCACCAGGACAACTTCAGAACGGGACTGATTCACCGCTCCTTGTTTCGACGCTGTGTGGATGTACGGCGGGATCTCGGATAATGCTTCACCGTCCCAATAGATCCGCGCCATATTCCGGTACATTCGTTCACTTGCGGATGGTGAAATCATCTTCCCTTCTCTGATCTTCACAACAAGTTCCGCCATCTCGCGCGGTGTCGTCACTCCCCAGCCGTAGATGGATCGCATCTCTTCGCGTCCCGGTGTGCGGGAGTTCACTCTCGTCACTGCAAATCCGTTCTCTTCCATGATCTGATTGATTCGTATTCCTGTTCCTGCCAGCAATTGACACCACAGACTTGCCGTATTGTCACTCGTCGTGATCATCAGCATCACCACTTTGCTCAGACTGATCCTCCCTGAATCTTTCAGTGTGCCGACGACATCTTCACCAGGATAGATCAGCGAATCGCGGAAGACCAATAGTGAATCATATCGCAATTCATTCCGTTCGATCTTATCCATGATCCCGTTCATGATCGGGACCTTCACCATGCTCGCTGTCGGGAACATCGTATCAGCATTGATCTCGACGGTCTTCCCTGTCTTCAGATGACGGACGTAGATACCGACGTCACCGTGAAAATCTTTCACTAATTCCTGAAGTTTTTTGGTCAAGACCTTATCGGGCGACGGGACCGGGAATGAATGTTTCGGTTGAGCTGAGATGAGTGAGACGGCTAAGCACAACAAAATTATTTTTTTCATCATAGTTCTTATTGTTGATACACGGTGCGTGCAAGCACTTTCAGATGTGCAACCTGTTCCGCATTCAGTTGACGTGCTCCGCCGAGTGTTTCGGCAATGAAGAGCATGTGAGCCGTCTGTTCGACTTTTTCCATAAGGAAACATGCTTCCCACAGATTCGACCCGTAGGTCACAACGCCATGATTGGCAAGAAGCACGGCATGATAGTGTGAAATGAACGGCATCAATGAATGCGCCAGTTCATCGGTCGATGGTGCTGCATATGCAGCCAGCGGAATTTCCCCGAGTGTAACGACCACTTCAGGAAAGACGTTCGGTTTCAGCGGGATCCCCGCAGCGGCGAATCCCGTCGCATAGAGCGGATGACAATGCACCACGGCATGGACATCGGGACGCTGCTGATAGATGAACAGATGCATCTTCATTTCGGTGGAAGGACGGCGTGTTCCGCTCAGCTGCATCCCGTCGGTCGTCATCTCGATAAGATCATCCGTCTTCAGGAATCCTTTGTTGAGGGATGTCGGAGTTGCAAGGATGTTGCCGTTCGGCAACCGCGCGCTGATATTGCCGTCCGTCGCAGCGATCAATCCTTTTGCATCGACACGGTGGGCTACGGCGATCAATTCTTCAGCGATGGATTCTCTGGTCATGGATTACCTTATTATAGGAGTTAAAAAAATACGAACACTTCTCTCGCAAAGCCCCAAAGGGGCAGGTCGCTAAGACGCAAAGGATAAATACATAACAAAATTATATTTTCCCCATCACGGCTTTACTTCCTTGCAAGAAACGATTTCAAATGCATCATAATTACGACAGCGGGACCGGAGCGCGGCGAAGACTGTCCGTCGAACGGATGCCGAGCGCTTCGTAGATCTTCAGTGTCGGTTTAGAACGGTTCAGCGTATAGAAATGGATGCCCGCAACATTCCGGTCGATAAGATCGCGTGCCTGCTCACTCGCCCACTGGATGCCGACCTTCTCCACATATTCATCATCCTCCGCCCGGGAAACGGCACGGAGCAGTTTCGCCGGTACGCGTGCACCGAGAGCGAATTCCGCCATCCGGGAGAGTCCTTTACGGGTTGAGACCGGCATGATACCGGCGATGATCGGTACTTTGATGCCGGCGATGTCGCACCGTTCACAGAAATCGTAGAAGTCACGGTTCTCGAAGAAAAGCTGTGTGCAAATATAGTCTGCACCGGCATCCACTTTCGCTTTCAGATTATCGATCTCTTTCAGACGGTTCGGGGTGGTAGGATGTCCTTCCGGAAATCCTGCAACGCCCACGCCCATGTGCGGGAAGTGTTTCTTGATAAAGGCGACAAGCTCGGCAGCATACTCGAACCCGTTCTCCGTCTTCACGAATTGCTTCTCTCCCTTCGGCGGATCGCCGCGAAGCGCCATGATGTTGTGAATGCCGTTCTGGTCATACTTTGTCAGGATCTCATAGATATCATCCTTCGTGGCATTCACACACGTGAGATGCGATACGATGGTGAGTTGGGTCTCTTTCTGAAGGCGCACGACCAGATCGTGCGTGAACTGACGAGTGGATCCGCCCGCACCGTACGTAACGCTTACATACGAAGGTTTCAACGGTGTCAATTCGTTGATGGAATCGAACAACGATTTTGAGGACTCTTCCGTTTTCGGCGGGAAAAATTCAAAACTGAAATGGGGCGCCTGTTGTTTCAGGATATCGGCTATGTGCATTCAATGCTCCGCAAAATAAAAAATCCGTCCTCGAATGAAGGACGGATATAGTATAACAAAAATGTTGGTGTTGTTCAATGAATCATCTGTCGGTCAGCAAACCTTTGTAGATCTTCTCGGTCTCCTGCAGGTCCCGCTCGAATTCCACCAATTGGATCAGATCGAAGATGAGCGGACCGAACGCTTTGTCGTGCAGATTCACGATCTCCATATGTTTCGGACAGAGCGTCACTCCGTTCTTGTAGAACATCGAGCCGTCGGGTGAACTTCCGTTCTCGGTCTCGATCAGGAACAGAACATCGATGTTGAGAGTGCTGCCGCAGCCGGGCCACTGACAGCACATACGGTCGCGCTTCAGCACATACTTCCGCATCTCTTCGTTGTGGGTCGGTATATTTTTATTGGGAGGTGGCATAGGTGTTATTATGTCCGTTGAACAGAAATTGCCTTCGTTCAATATAGTTTTTTTCAGAGCGAAGGCAATACCTTAGACGCAGAACGATCACGCTTTGTGCGGTAGGACAACATTTAGAGAGTGCGGAATCAGCGAAATTTCAGCTTTCAGCACTTTCCACCCCAAAATTTCCCCGTCTCCATGGATCGGGAAGCCTTGTGTACTCTCAACAGTCAGAGAAGTGGAATTGAACGACTCAATATACCGTTTCCCCAAATGGGTTCCGGTCATAACGGAAGGCAACACCGGAAGGACTTTATAGATGGAATCCCCTGTCACACCGCAAACCTCGAACTGGCCGTCGTCGGGAACAGCATTCGGCGTCAGATTGAATCCGCCTCCTTCCCAGTTCCCGTTGCCGATGCATAACAGGAAATAGTTCTTTTCCCATGATTCATTTCCGTTACGAACAGAGAACCGGTGCGGCTGATAACCCGCAAGCGTCTGGATCAATGCCGTAAGATAGAGCGGGATGCCGCGCATCCAGTGGATGGAACTGACCTTTTTTGCGACTGCTGCATCGAAACCGAGTCCGATGGAATTGATGAACGACCGGTCCGTCACCCGTCCGTCATCATGTGTCAGACGGACCGCACCGGAATCGAACCGTTTGATGTGATGATGCTGCAGCAGTGCCAGCAGTCCCGCAGGATCATTCGGAGCCTTCACCAGACGGGCAAAATCATTTCCGGAACCTTCACTCATCACTGCCATCGCCGCATCGGTGCCGGCTAGTCCTGCGGCAACTTCATTCACTGTTCCGTCACCGCCGATGGCGACCACGATGGATGAGGACGAACTTGCAGAACGGGCAAGCTGTGTCGCATCACCGGGACCGGAGGTGAGATGATATGTGTAATTGAGCGAGGAATGTTTCAGTGCATCCTGCAGTGAGGCGTGGATGTGAAGTGCTTTTCCACGGCCTGCCGCAGGATTGAGGATGAAGGTGATGTGTTGTGGCGTCATTCGTACCGAAGTGCATCTATAGGATTGAGCTGTGCCGCTTTCCGCGCAGGATACAATCCGAAGAAGATCCCCACACCCGCCGAGAAGACGAACGCAAGGATGATCGATGTCGGAGAGACGAGCGTCGTCCAGCCGGCAAGAGCCGAAATAAGATTGGAGGAAAGCACACCAAGGATCACTCCGATCAGTCCGCCGAGCAGACTGAGTACGATCGCTTCAATAAGGAACTGCATCATGATGTTCTTTGCAGTCGCACCGATCGCCATGCGGATCCCGATCTCTTTCGTCCGTTCTGTGACGGAAACGAGCATGATATTCATGATCCCGATTCCGCCGACAATAAGTGAAATCGATGCGATGGAAGCAAGCAAAATCGTCAGCACCTGTGTGGTGGACTGGGCTGCCGTGGCGATCTCCGTCTGACTGCGAACGGTAAAATCGTTCTCTTCCCACGGCTGAAGTTTATGCCGCGTGCGGAGAAGTTCCGTGATCTGGCTTTGTGCCTCTTCCATGGCATTCTCACTCACCGCTGAAGCAAGCATGCTGCCGAGATATGTCTGTCCCGACATCTTCTTCTGCACTGTTGTGTACGGAGCGATGATGATGTCATCCTGATCGCTTCCCTGTGCCGATTGTCCTTTCACTGCAAGGACCCCGACAACTTTGAACGGCATCTTTTTTATTCTCAGAACGGTCCCGACAGGATCGGCACCTTTATATAAATTGTCCACGATCGTCTGACCGATCACGCAGACTTTCGTTGCACCGCGTACGTCAGCATCCGTAAAATATTGTCCGCTGGAGACCGGCCAGCTGCGGATGGCAAAATACTCCGGGGTCACTCCGATGATGCTTGCGCGCCAGTTCTGTTCCTGATAGACCACCTGTCCACCATCCCGCACTGACGGAGATGCCGAAGCAACGGCCGGACACTGCGTTTGAATGGCGATGAGATCTTCCGGTGTGATGGATGCGGAAGTTCCCGTACCGGAACGGACTCCCCCTTGATTGAACGAACCGGGAAATACGAGGATCACGTTCGTCCCGAGCGAAGCGATCTGCGCTTTGATGCTCTCCTGCGCTCCCGTGCCGACCGCCATCATCGCGATCACCGCACCGACGCCGATGATGATGCCGAGCATCGTCAGGAATGAACGGACCTTGTTGCGCGTAAGAGAGTTCAGCGCGATGTCGAAAATATCGATGATGCCCATATCAGAACCTTCTCGGCATTCCGCCGCCGCCTTGACCTTGGCGCTGCTGATTGAACGGCGAACCTGATGCAGCCGTTGATTGTGATTTGGGAGCAACAGTACCAACGACGATCTCTTTTCCTTCTTCGATCTTTCCGCGGACGATCTCTGTGAATGTTCCGTCCGTCATTCCTGTGCGGACCATGATCGGTTCCAGTTTCTTCCTCTCATTCATCACCCACAATCTGCTCGGTCCCCGCATGCCCATTCTGCGCTGCATTGCCGCGGGATCGAATCCTCCGCCGCCTTCACGTTGCATCCGTTCCATGAACTGTTTGCGTCTCGCTGCACGCACTGAATCATCCCCGCTGTTCTTCGATGAATCCTTCTTCGTCTCGACATATTCTTCCGGCGGATTGAACCGCAGTGCGACGGTCGGCACTCGCAGGATCGCTTCTTTCTTATCTATAAGGATGGTCACAGTGGCGGTCATTCCCGGCATCAGTTTCAGGTCCGGATTCGGCACATCGATGATCACGGTATAGTTCACAACATTCTGCGTCACCTGCGGCGAGAGCCGAACCTGACGGACATTCCCTTTGAATGTCTGTTCGGGATATGCATCAACAGTAAAGGATACTTCCTGGTCTTTCGTCACTTTTCCGATATCAGCTTCATCCACATTCGCCTGCACTTCCATCTTCGTCAGATCGTTCGCGATCGTGAAGAGTGTCGGAGCGGAAAAACTCGCCGCTACGGTTTGTCCTACGTCAACGGCGCGAGAGATGACAACACCGTCGATCGGTGATTTGATGGTCGCATAGCGCAGATTGATCTTCGCCCGTTCCACGCCGGCAACGGATTGTTTCCGTGCGGCATCGTTCGCTTCGAACTGTGCCAGGGCGGCGTCATATTCCGCCTGCGATGCAAGATTCTTTTCGAGCAGAGTCTTCAACCGTTCGAACGCCCGCTTCGCTTCGTTGTATTGTGCCGTTGAACGCTGCAGACTCGCTTCGGCGTCACGCACACTTGCTTCCAAAAATGTCGGATCGATCTGCGCGACGATCTGCCCTTGTTTCACTTTGTCATTGAAATCAACGTTCAGTTTCTGCAGCGTGCCCGAAACCTGTGAACCGACCTGCACGGTGCGGACCGCGCTCAGTGTACCGGTTGCAGTGACGACCACCTGCATATCGCCGCGTGTCACTTTTTCCATACGGAACTGGACCTCTTCCGCGCCGCTCTTTGAATAAAAATAAAATCCGGTCGCTCCTCCCAGAGCAAGCACGGTAATGACAGTAATGATGATGTTCTTCTTCATTGTTCCTTCAAAAAATATAAAGAGTATGTTCTCTTAGACAAACTGAGAGTCTGCAAAGTTTAGTCCGTCAAACTTCAGAATCGAACAGATTGATAATAATAGAGACAAAAGAGCCCCGCATTCGTCATGCGAGGCTCCTGTGTTCGATCAGTGCAGGTCACCTGCTTCAACAGCGCAAATGGCCACCATATTCACAATATCGGTCACCTCGGCACCTCGCTGAAGAACATGGACCGGTTTCGCCATACCCATCAGGATCGGCCCGATAAGTTCTGCCTCACCGATACGTCCCATCAGTTTATATGCGATGTTCGCCGAGTTAAGACTCGGGAAGATGAGCACATTCGCAGCTCCTTTGAGTGAGCTGAACGGGAATTCCTTCTCAAGCAGTTCCGGCGTCACCGCCGTGTCCGCCTGCATCTCACCGTCCACCATCAATGCCGGATTCTTCGCTTTGATGATCTGAACAGCGCGTTTGATCTTCTCTGAGCGCGGATGATTCGTGCTTCCGAAGTTGCTGAAGGAAAGCATCGCTACTCTCGGCTCAACATCGAACCGTTGCACCGTCTGTGCCGTAAGCAATGCGATCTCTGCCAATGTCTCTGCATCGGGATCGATGTTCACCGTTGTGTCGGAGAAGAAGTATGTTCCCTTCTTCGCCATCACGGCATACATTCCGGAGACATTCTTGATGTTCTCCTTCATGCCGATCACCTGCAGTGCGGGACGGATCGCATCAGGATAGTTCGTCGTCAATCCGGCGACCACACCGTCTGCATATCCTAAGCGGACCATCATCATGGCAAAATAGAACCGCTGCTGCATCGTCCGTTCAGCATAGAACTGCGTTGCTCCTTTGCGTTGACGGAGTTTGTAGAATTCTTCCACGAACTGGTCCTTTTGCGCGAAGGTCTTCGGATCGACGATCTCCACATGGGAATCAAATTCAAGGTGCAGATCGCGGATCTTGTTCTGGATCTTCTCTTCATTCCCGACGAGGATAGGCATCGCAAGATTCTGATCGACAAGGATCTGCGCTGCGCGGAGGATCTTCTCTTCATCCCCTTCCGGGAAGATGATCCGTTTCGTTTTCTGACGTGCTTTCATGAAGAGCAGGTTCGTGAACCGTTTGGAACGTCCGAGACGCTCTTCCAGTTTGTCGCCGTACTTTTCCCAATCCTCGATCTGCACGCGGGCAACGCCGCTTGCCACTGCCGCTTTTGCGACCGCCGTTGCAACATAACGCAATGCTCGGGGATCGAGCGGTTTCGGGATGATGTATTCTTTCCCGAATGTGATCGGTGTTCCGCCGTATGCTTTGATCACGGAATCCGGCACATCCTCTTTTGCAAGATTGGCAAGTGCCCTGACTGCGGCATGCTTCATCTCTTCATTGATGGTCGTTGCGCGGACATCCAGTGCTCCGCGGAAGATGAACGGGAAGCCGAGCACATTGTTCACTTGGTTCATATAATCCGAACGGCCCGTCGCCATGATCACGTCATCACGGACGCTCTTCACATCCTCGGGTGTGATCTCTGGATCGGGATTTGCCATCGCAAAGATGATCGGATTCGGCGCCATCGATGCCACCATCTCTTTCGTCACGCTCCCCTTCACGGAGAGACCGACGAACACATCCGCACCTACCATCGCATCGGCAAGTGTCCGTGCAGGAGTATCGTTCTCGAACTTCTCCTTGTACGGATTCATATCATTCTTGCGTCCTTTGTAGATGACCCCTTTCGTGTCGCACATGATCAGATTCTCTTTCTTCACACCGAGAGCGATCTGAAGATTCGCGCATGCGATCGCCGCTGCACCGGCTCCGTTATAGACGACCTTTACTTCATCGATCTTCTTGTTGCCGATCTCCAGCGCATTCAGTAAAGCCGCCGCCGAGATGATCGCTGTTCCGTGCTGATCATCGTGGAACACAGGAATGTTCATCGATTTACGCAGATGTTCTTCAACAATGAAGCAGTCCGGTGCTTTGATATCTTCCAGATTGATACCGCCGAAGGTCGGTTCCAACGCCTGAACGACATTGATGATCTCCTGCGGTGTCTTCGCGTTGATCTCGATGTCGAATACATCGATGTCCGCAAATTTTTTGAACAGTACCGCTTTCCCTTCCATCACCGGTTTTCCGGCTTCCGGTCCGATGTTACCGAGACCGAGCACCGCTGTGCCGTTCGAGACAACGGCAACGAGATTTCCTTTGGCTGTGTATTTATAAACATCTTCGGGATTCTTTTCGATTGCCAGACAGGGAACTGCGACACCGGGAGTGTAAGCGAGGGATAGATCGCGTTGCGTGGAGAATGGTTTCGTGGGAGTGATCTCTAGTTTTCCTTTTCGTCCTTGACTGTGATAGTCAAGGGCTTCTTGATCGCGTATTTTTTCTATCATAACTGCCTCTTCATTGTAGGATGTAAGTGTGTTCCATGGTGCTGTTTTTATTGATGCTCATCCATTGGATCAATGGAAGTTTACCGCTTTGATACACAACTATTGCAATGGAATCGATGAACGCCGCAGCGACAACTTCGGGTCCCTTTTCTGTCGTCACGCTGATCTTCTCATCCAAACCGAACACACTCTGCGGCAGACGGAATTTCCCTTCAGCGTCCGTCCGCGTGAGCGGTGTCGTCTTCACCAGTGCCGAAACATCATCGATGTTCAGCAGCATCAGTTTTTCGCTGAACGTGTCCTTTGTGATCAACTGGTAGATGTAGAATCCGTTCGTCAATGTTGCGGCGTTGAACGTCACTGAATACCGGCCGGCTAACAGGACCTTGTCGATCAGCGTTGAGACCAATTCGCGCGTCCCCAAACGGTAGATCTTCAGGGAGACCTGCCCTTCCAACGGCATATCGAATGTGATGTTCGTACTCGGCATCGTCTTCATCGGGATCCGGAATCCAGATCGGACAGGCATCCACAGAGTGAACATATAATGGATCTCTGCTCCGGCGATCGGAAAACCTTTTCCGTCCGTTACGGTACCGTTGAGATAATAGGGGGATTGTTCACTGAGGAATCGGGCGGGACCGGGGATCGAACCGCCGGATACTGAATCATCGCAGCCGTTGAACACGGCAGTGGCGGCGAAAACGATCAGTATTGCAGAAAAAAAATTCTTCATGTTATCTTCGAATTGGGACCCGCATGTTCATTCTCCAATCGCTCGTTCCCTGCAGGTTTGGACTCACTTCAAAATTGAACAACGCAGCATCAACATACGCATCAACAACATTCAGGATATAGGTAATGGCGAGGTACCAACCGAATTCATTTCGTTGATTCTTGTAGAAATCGCGCTGCTCACGGTACGGTTTTGCGGCTGTAATGATGTTATTGATGATGGTCTGCGAGTGCGCAGTATCGACCCCTGCCATCACTTTCTCATACAGCGCTTTCTGCTCTTTGTACTGCTTGTCCTGATTATGATAGATAGAATAAAAATAATACGTGAAGCCCCACACGACCGGTGCTTTCCAGTAGGATTCATTATAGAGCTGCCCTGTTCCCGGAATGACCATTGAACTGAGCATTGCGATCGTCGTGGACTTGGGAGAATTGACCGCCGTGTCGACTGTGCCGATCTGCGCTGCGATAAGTGAGTCTTCGTTAAGATTGAGTGTATGGATTGAATCGGAGGTCGGGATGAAAAAGATCGGTGTGCTGATCGGCTGTTCGTATTTGGAGATATATTGCGCTGATCCGGCGGAGACGATCACCAGAATGCAGATCAGCGAATATAATAGAGAGTGTTTCATGTCAGGGAATCAATGCGACCACTTCAATTTCAACGAGGGAATCTTTGGGAAGTCGGGCTACTTCAACGGTGGACCGTGCCGGAGAAGCGTATCCGAGATACTGACCATACACTTCATTCATCGCTGCAAAATCATTGAAATTCTTCAAGAAGACCGTCGTTTTCACCACGTGATTGAAATCCGTCCGTGATTCAGTCAGGATCGCTTTCAGATTCTCGCACACCTGTTTCGTCTGTTCCTGGATCGTCGTACCGACCATCTGTCCTGTTACAGGATCAAGCGGTATCTGTCCCGCGGTGAACAGCAGCTGTCCTAACACTGCAACTGCCTGATTGTACGGTCCGATCGGAAGCGGTGCTTTTTCGGTTTTGATGATGGTCTTCATAGCGTATCAATATATTTTAGTGAAATGGTGTTGATGCAGATTCTAAAATGCAGGGATTGATTTTTTGCTGATGCTGATATTTTCAATTTTCCATTTTCAATTATCAATTGTTCTTACGAATCCAGCAGATCGATCAATCTGTCGAGATCATCAGCATTGTAATACTCGATGCCGATCTCCCCGCCCCCTGTAGGACTTTTCCTGACCGTGACCTTCGTCCCGAATTTATGTCTCAATTGTGTCTCGATCCCGCTGAAGGATGAATCCCCTCGGAGATTCGACGGCTTCGGTGTTGATGACGACTTTCCCGGCTTCTTCGGTTCTTTTCCTTTGATCTCATCCTCGATCTTGCGCACGGACCAGCCGTCCTCAACGATCTTAGAATAGAGCTTCAATTGTTTGCTCTCGTCCTGCACTCCAAGCAATGCACGCGCATGTCCCATGGAGATCTTATTGTCGCGCACTCCCTGACGGATCTTCTCGGGAAGTTTCA